>DASTAO010000202.1:0-8163 GCA_035712525.1 Kapaibacterium sp. (SeqCode) | reverse complement strand
TATTGTGTTGTATCATCTAGCCAAGCGCAGTCTTTCTCGGCAAAATTATTAATCAATCATTGACGCACTATCATGAAGATACGGCTAGCTTTTCTCATAGTAGTGATCGCACAGACCTGTTACTGCCAAACGAAAGGGTGGACTCAATTTACTACCCCTGCCGTAGGCACTATTAAACAGATCGAGGCAGGCCCTAATAACTCAGTATATGCTTTTACGGATGAATATATTTTGTACCGTTACTCCAATCGGTATTGGAAGCCGGTTCTTGCTGTATCATATCAGACTGGTAATTATCAAGCTATATCTGTTGCACCGAATGGGACTACATTTCTTTACAACTATATTAACACCCAGCAACAAGGTATTGATCGTTCGACCGACGGAGGAGAGACCTGGAATCATGCGTTAAACATCTCTTACATCTCGGCCATTTGTTACTCAGCATCTGGGAATATGTACGCTTTTCAAGGAGGCTCACAAAGTTCTCAAACGACCATATACTCATCATCTGACAATGGAGAGAACTGGTCGTTGCTTACAAGCATACCTCTTCAATCGAATGGGTTCACGGTTAACGAACATGATCAATGTTTTTTTTCATTGATATCTTCTAAACTTGAGATCGTACGATATGATGTAGCAACTAATTTATATAAAGCTATTAGTTCAGATGCCCCAGTGTCGTCATATGCACCCACAATAACATGTTGCAATGGTCAGACCTTAGTTCGCACCAAGAATGACATCTATTTTTTACAAGGGGAAATATTAAAAAGGAAATCAACCATTGACTCCTCACTACCAGCTGTCGAATATTCCTTAAAACTTTATTTTTCAACTGTTGATAAAAAAACTCTATACCGTCGCCCCGACCGGAAATCCAGCCCAACCATTTGACTACTACACGTCAGCAGACATGGGTTCGACATGGATAAAAATGCAGAACAATTTTCCCGTCAGTAATCTAGCTCAGGCTGCCCTCTCGATCGATTCCGGAGGTAACATCTACTTATCAAAGACCTCTCGAACCTACCCAGAAAAAAGCCCAGCTTTATATTGCTCGACTGATGAAGGGAATACTTGGAAATTAACTGGATTATCGACTACTAATATTTATTATTGTTCCGAAGGGCCTGATAAATCAATCTTGATAGGATACCAAGATGTGGGTGTAAATTATTCATCTATTTCTTTTAATAAAGGAGGCGCATGGACCAATGTCGCAACGCTCTTCACTGGCCTGGATATGCCATCGATCAGTGGGCTTTTAATGCAACGTGGTGATAGTGGCTATTATTACTATGATGGGGGAAGTTGTTACCGATTAGAGAACCATTCATTCTCATTCGTAAAGCAGTCATCACTACCAATAGGTGTTCTCGGAAGTTACGAGATAGATAAAAAATTATATGTTTTTGGTTATACCAATTATGGTGCTGTAGGGGGTTATAGCAGTACCGATCAGGGTGTTACCTGGGATGAAATAACGGTCCCTCACCCTCCAACGATGATATCAGCCGTGGAAAAAGATTCTAATGACATATTCTATCTCGGATTCACCCCTAGCCTATACCGTTCTTCAGATAAGGGCATTTCTTGGGAAAAGATACAAACGGGGATAAAAAATTCTAGAATAATTTCAATTAAAGTACCTGACAATAAGAGTATTATTCTCGGCACAGAAAGCGACGGGATCTGGCATTCAACAAATGCAGGAATAAGTTGGAATAAATGGTCATCGGGCAGCTTCGACTCGGTCTTGGACATGACTATCTATAAGGGCAGATGCTACGCTGCTACTGCCAAAGGAGTTATCTCCTGCGCACTCGATGATAACAAATGGAATTTCGAGTTGCTGGCAAACGAACAGATACGCGTTGCAAAATTGCTTAACCATTCATCCGGTTATTTATATGCCGTAGTGCCAAATCTCGGCCTTTGGATTAATGATCCTTCGTTTGTGGAAGTAAAGTCACCACAAAAAACTTCCAGACTCCAACTTGTCTGCTGCCAAAGTATTCATGAATCGACAGCATCGCTTCAGTTTGCGCTTCCCAATTTGGAACATATAACCATTTCAATCTACGACATCCTCGGCCATAAGCTACAAACCATTGCCGAAGACAACTACGATACCGGAGAGCACCAGATCCCGTTTTCGACTAGTTCACTCGCAAATGGGGTGTACTGCATCGTATTGACTACCCCAATTGAGTCAGTCTCGGCAAAAGTGCTGGTAAATCATTAAATTCGTGTGAATCGGCCCAATCTACGTTAAACGGGAACAGGAAGCCGCCTAAAGCCGTTTTCTTCGCTCCTATATTATTAGGGGCCTATAGCTCAGTTGGTTAGAGCGCGCGCCTGATAAGCGCGAGGTCAGTGGTTCAACTCCACTTAGGCCCACGAGGAATTGAAAATTGAATTTGGGCCCTTAGCTCATCTGGTAGAGCGACTGATTTGCATTCAGTAGGTGAGGAGTTCGACTCTCCTAGGGTCCACAGAAATAAAAAAAGCTTGGAGTACTACTCCAAGCTTTTTTATTTTTACGGTCTTAATGGGGTTAGGACTTTGCCTTCAGGCTGGTAACCTTCATCGTCTCCCCGCTAACGGTACCGACAACCTCAACCTGGATATCATTATCCTTGGAAGACGTTTTCAAGAAATCGGCAGCCAATTGGTCGCCCTTCTTATCGAATTTGTAGAAAGTGCCATTTGATACAACTCCGTATCCGGATGTCGCACACATTTCTTCTGTCATGCACATCTTAGTATGCGACGCTAACTTCGTTGCATCGGATTTCAAGCGCTTTGCGCACATTTTATCGGCAAGGGTGCCGGTGATTGTTTGCGTTGCAGACTTGGGAGTTTTGGCAATAACTGATGAATCGGCAAAGATAAGGCCGATTACTGCGATCGCTAAAAATACATATTTCATTATAGTTTCCTTTCGGGTTAGTGATGTTATTTCCCCTTACTACAACGTCTTGGGGGTAGAGGATGTTTCAAAGAAGCGGTTTTCGAACCAACTATAGAGTTTTGCCCACCAAAAGCCAATAAATGCTCCAAGAATTGCCCCACCTATTGTATCAGATGGGTAATGTAATCCGAGATACATTCTAGTGGCGGCCACAATCGCGGCTACGAGAAGCAATGAATAGACCCACTTCCTATTTGAAAAGAGCACGATAAGAAATACTGCTGCACCAAAGTTATTAACCGCATGAGAAGAAGGAAAACTAAATCCACTGCGAGTACCATTTGGCAATCGTAACCATTCTATCGAGGGCTGTACATTGCATGGCCGCTCACGGGCAACGACTGGTTTAAGGATTCGATTCGTCGAAAGGTCGAGTACGCCGGCGAGTAACATCGTACTAATAATTATTCTTACACCCAGCCACCTTTTATAGTAGATCAGTAAGCCCGCGGCAATAACATAAACCGGAATCCATGTTTTGAAAGTGGTGAGAGCAACTACGATCGGATCGAATGAAGGGCCAGCAATCGTACGATTAAAGAAATAGAGGATGTCAAGATCAAGAGGCATCGGCTTCTTTCTTCTTCTTAAATCTTCCTATGAATAGTAATATTATCAATCCTCCGGTAGCCCATTCAAAGGGCACCGCGATAAAATCTCCAAGCTTTGTATAAAGAGTTTGCTCATCTAATAATGGTATCGCTGTAGTTATCGAAGCACTTTCAAATAGCGGCCGCTCGGTAACGATTCTTCCTCTATCATCAATAACCGAAGAGATGCCGGTATTCGCAGACCTGATCACCCAACGACGATTTTCGATCGAACGTAAAATCGCATAGCGATTATGCTGAAATGGTCCTGAGCTTTTTCCATACCACCCATCATTTGTTATAATGCCAATGACCTGTGCCCCGTTAGCAACAAATTTTCTGACATAAGCCGGGTAGACTGATTCATAGCAGATCATCGTGCATAACTTTGCGGTATCGGGCTTCATGAGTCCACGATGAAGTGGTAATTTGAAAGCATCGTAATCTCGTCCTACATTCCAACTGCCAAGTCCTACACCCCAGCTAAACCAATCACCCAAGATCGGAAACCAGTCAACGAATGGAACATGCTCACCGAACGGCACCAGTTTCTGCTTATGGTATCGTTGGTACGTTGGCTTCCCAGAAAGATCGGCATAGAACATCATCGAGGAATTCCAGTCGCGATAGAAGAGCGTATAGTCTTTGGTTTTCTTTGCATCATCAGGTATCTGGTCGCGACCGATGAGATATTCTTCTCTGTCCGGAATACCAGTTAAAATTGGAGTCCCGATCTCATTAATAAAATCATAGACTTTCTGCAAATCGCCTTTTCGCCACGGTAAGGTGATCGGATAAGTAATTGCAGTCTCTGGCCATAGTATTAGATCGGAATGAACTCCTGCTGTTCTAATCGCTGTCCTCGTCGAACGAAACATTGAATCAGTAATTTGCTCAGTACCAGTTGACCATTTATCCCAAGGATTGATGTTCGGTTGGACAATCGTAACTTTTAGCGTCGATGATGAACTTGCTGGAGAATTAAGTACGCTGAAACCATAAACATAAGGCAACACAATTAAAGACACAACAATAAACAATAGCTTGAGCCTAACTGCTTTCTTCACACCGGTGATCCCTGTAGCAACCCCAACTACCTTGCCTGTGAGTATCGAATACCGTATAATGCAATACAGCAAAATATTTATGGCAAGAATAATAAGCGATAAACCGAAGCTGCCAGTGAATTCAATGAACTGTATATAAGCAGTATTATAGGTTTGCGTATTATAGAGGTTCAACCACGGGAAAGAAAGATCGCCAGTCGAATGCCAATACTCAAAACCGATCCAAATAACCGGCAGTGCAATAAGTGCAGTGATCCTACTAAATCGCCGGCGCATAGCATCGTACGTTAGAATAGGCAGAATAAGAAACAACGGGTGAATAATCGCAAGTGCTACTCCGCCAGCCATTAAAAATGGATCGACAGAACCTTCGCCCTTAAAACCGCCAACCCAGTAGGTAGCTCCAAGCGAACACACGAACATTGCGAGATACCCGATCCCAAAAGCATCGCGAAGCCTTGTTGAGTTTTCAAGAGCGATCAGTAACGGTACTAATGCAATAAATGCGCAGAAGCCCCCGATCAAACCGAACGGAGGAAACGAAACGACAAGCAGCAATCCGGAAAGGATAGCAAGGAACCGGTTACGCCAGGATTTTTGAGCCATTGGCTACAAATCTACGAGCCAAATAGGAAATGGTTATTCAAACCTCAATGCATCGATCGGGTCCATCCTTGCTGCCTTAAGGGCAGGATACATGCCAAAGATGATGCCAACAAACGTACAAACCAACAGACCAATACCGACCCATAGATATGGGATATAGAGTGGTGCATGAGAGAATATCGCAAGGATATTTCCAAAACCAATGCCAAGAACAATACCAAAGAGTCCACCAATAAGACAGATCACGACCGACTCAGTCAGAAATTGAGCAGTGATACTTGAGCGTCGAGCTCCGAGTGCTTTACGAATACCAATTTCCTTCGTACGTTCGGTCACCGAAACAAGCATGATATTCATAATACCAATCGATGCGGCCAATAAGGCGATCGCGCTGATACCAGCGCCGGCATAGACGATATAATCCGAAAAGCTTTCGAACTGCAAGTTCAAACTCGTATTGCTCTCTACTTCAAAATCGTTATCGGCACCAGGCTTCACGCCACGCGCAGCACGCATCGATCCGATCACTTCGTCTTCGGTTGCTTCGATCTGCTCGGCTGTTGGTGCCCTGACTGTCATCGTTAATGACGCAAGATCACGATCAGCATGATACTTCAATAAATTTGTGATCGGGATCAGAGCAAAATTATCAAGCGATGCACTGCCTCCACTTCCCTTTGCTTCAAACACACCGATAACTTCATACGGACGATCATTAAGTTTAACGGTTCTGCCAATCGGAGACTCGCCATGTTTGAAGATTCGAGTTACAATGTCCTTTGCCAAAACACAAACGTCGCGGGCATATTCAACATCTTCCTTCGTAAGCATCCTACCGTCAGAAACGGAATAGTTATGATTCAAAGCGAAGTAATCATCACTACCAAGCAAATTAAATTGCGGATCGCTCTTTTCATTTCCATAAGCAACCGTCAAGGGAGCAATGGTATTTTCAGCACTGACAGCAAGAGGGAGTTTAGTAAATTCGCGAACGAATCGGATCTGGTCGTAGGTGATCTTTTTACGATGAATATATTTCAACCAATCCATACCACCGACCTGGATCGAAGGAAATTTCTTAACCGTGAAGGTCTCGTTACCTAACTGAGAGAGCTGATCGCTGACGCTATTTGTCAGAATGCCGATCGCCGTCATCGAACCAATGATTGAAAGAATACCGACAACGACGGAAAGCATCGTCAAAAAAGCCCGAAGCTTATTTGAGCGAAGCGTTGCCAGTGCCATCTTGATATTTTCGATGATCAGATTCATTATTCGTATCTCAAAGCATCAACCGGATCAAGCTTTGCAGCACGTAGCGCCGGGAAAATTCCGAAAATGATACCCGTTAACAGCGAGAGCGTCAAGCCCAGCACTGCATAAAATATTGGAAAGCCGATGTGAAGATCGGAATCGGACAATAAGAGATCATTCGCTAAGATCGTTACCGGATATACCAAGGCCAAGGCAATAATACCAGCTATAAGTGATAGCATTGCCGATTCAAATAAGAACTGCTTTACTAGTGAAGCGCGGGTAGCACCGATAGCCTTACGAATACCGATCTCGCGAGTACGTTCTTTGACACTGACGTACATGATGTTCATGATTCCAATGCCACCGACAAGCAATGCAAATCCTGTTATGACAAAGCCAACGATGCCGAGAATGAAGGTGATCTTATCAATCCCCTGATTGAACTGATCCTGATTATTAATACCAAAATTTAATTGCTCATCAGGTTTCAGTTTGCGAACCTGGCGCATCACAAATTCCAGCTCGTCCTTGGTATCTTCTTTCCGTTGCACTGAAGCTGCCTTGACAGCGATCGTTACACTCTGATGCTTTTCGGCAAAGGCAGTTTGCAAAGTGCGAAACGGCATGATGACGGTATTATCGATCGTGAAGACGGCGAATAAACCACCTACACGTTTTGCAATGCCAATAACTTCAAGCGGATAACCCGAGATCTTTATTGTTTGTCCAATTGCCGATTGATTAGGAAATAATTTATTGGCAACTTCATAGCCGATCACACAAACCGGCCGGGCTGAGGAAAGCTCAGATTCGGTAAAAAATCTTCCGTTCTGGATAATCGTCGATTCCGTTCGAAGATATCCTTCATCAACACCTTCAGCAGTAATGAACTGAATACTGCGATTTTTATAGCGCGCTTCCTGACCCCATTTACTAACCGACATACTAAAAGCAGAAGCCGTAGTCATTCGCTGCTTAAGAGTATTGAGATATTCTTCACGAATTTCCGGGCGGTTACGCATCAAACGCCAATCGCCGCCACCCCAGCTCCATTTATCGACGTAATACACATCGGTCTTCATACTGCTGGCCGTTTGACGAAACAGCGAGTCCATTCCATTTAGAAATGCTCCCATTAACGTCACGGTAAATATCCCAATGATGATACCGAGCATCGTTAATGCGGAGCGTAACGGATTAGCCCTAACCGCCTGCATGGCGATCGAAAAACTTTCCGATGTATCGTGCCAGAATCTCATTACTTCGATACCGGTTCGTCGGATTCCACCTTACCGTCACGAATACGAACGATGCGGTTAGCATGGCGGGCAATATCTTCTTCGTGTGTTACGAGAATAATGGTATTACCTTTTGAATGCAATTCATTAAAAAACTTCATGATGTCCTCACCCGTTTTTGAATCGAGGTTGCCCGTGGGTTCGTCGGCAAGAAGAATGGAAGGGCGTGTTACCAATGCCCGGGCAATGGCGACACGCTGACGCTGGCCGCCGGACATTTCATTCGGTTTATGCAAAGCTCGATCTTGTAAACCTACCATCTCAAGTGCTTCATGAGCGCGTTCGAGACGTTCATTCTTCTTTATCCCGGCATAAACTAATGGAAGCTCTACGTTATGGAGTGCATCGCTTCTTGGCAACAAATT
>DASTAO010000201.1:0-4314 GCA_035712525.1 Kapaibacterium sp. (SeqCode) | reverse complement strand
TTCAGCGAAATGCTGCTTGATGCTTTCGGGCCAACAGATGATGGCTTATTTACAAGAGTGAATTGCAACGGAGAAACGACAACATCAGAGATATTCAGATCGAATGTTCCAGTGTTATTGATCAACAGATCAGTATTTGTTGCCGAACCACCAAAGCGTACATTCCCGAATCGGATCGTATCGATCGTCGGCTTTGCCATCTTCGGCAATCCACCTTTACCAGTTACGGCAACGGTCTTTGATGGGGTTGACGGATCGTCACTTACGATGATCACATCGGCGAGGTCAGTACCTTCAGCAGTTGGAGTATAGACAAAATTTACCGTTCTCGTTTGTGAAGGAAGCAAATTAACAGCCGAAGCATTGCTCATTTGGAATTTGGCTTCCTGTTTGGAAGTGCCAAGAGCAATGGAAGTAATATGAAGGGTATCGTCGCCATCGTTACTGATAACCAACGAGCCGTTTCGGGGCAGGCCGACTTTCGAAAGTCCAATATCAGTAAGTGACGGTACACCCATGACCGGCGATACACCGGTACCGCTTAAAGGAATATTAGTGATTGTTACTCCATTAGACGCAGTAAATGCCAAAGCCCCTGTATATGCTTGCTTCGCTGAAGGTGCAAATTGCAAGGTCATCGAACTTGAGCCCCCCGGTGGGATAGTCGTCGGAGACGGGTTCGATACGATCGAGAACGTGCCTGATCCGGTAGCGATCGAGCTTCCAGTTATGAATAGTGTATCATCACCACTATTATTAAAGCTATAGGTGATTTGCTTCGTTTGCCCCTTCTTCACATTACCAAATGGTACGGATGTCTGACCAGAGAAGGCAGCTTGAATGCCGGTGCCAGAGATGAAAATTGCTTTGCGAGCATCGGCTGCAGTCGGGCTATTAGCATTCGATGAGATAATGAGCGAATCGGTAAAGGCTCCCTTTGCATTCGGAGTAAAGGTAATCGTTTCAGTTTCGCTACCACCGGTAGTTACATTTCGAGATCCGTTACTCCCGCTACTCGAGCTTGTTGAAAATCTTGCGCCTGTAACTAGTGCAGTAGAATTGATGGTTACATTTGTCTGATCACCACCCGCCGTTAATGTTAATGTGTTATCGGTAAAAGTACCACCGACGCGTTTGTTGCCAAAATTAATGCTGCTTGGTGCGACCGAAAGTGTTCTTGTCGGGGCAATAACATTAATAACTACTTTCGATGCTAAATTCCAATTATCGCTGCAATTACCACCGCCATTACCACCATCGTTGTTTACGGCATTACCAACAGCGTAAATAGTATCACCACCTGCTGTTGAAGGAGCAGTGTAGGTGAATGTCCAACTTGCAGCTAAAGCTTTTGGTGCGCTGTGGGTGAGCTGGCCATTGCTACTTTGAAGACCATCATTACCGGCTGTTAACGTACCACGAGAGACAGCGATATCGCAGCCTGCTTTCGATTCATTGGAATTAGAAACACTGATCGTAAAGGTGATGCTGGTTCCTGCCTGGACAGTAAGCGAGGACCCGGTCGTCACCGAAACACTGGTTGCGCCACTGGCAGTAGCGCAATGGCAGGTACAACCTGGGTTATCCCCCGGCTTATCGGTCACACCGGTCATTCCACCGGAGTGAGAAACCGCATAGTCAGAGGCAAACAAAATGACTCCGATCAATAATAATGTAACACTGGCTGAACGCCACAATTTTCGCATCGAGTAGCCTTTACTCATAGTAATTTAGCCCAGACTGTAAATCAAATATTAAGGAGGTAATCTCCTTTGTGTGTTATGACACATAAACCATCCCGGTTGTGACACGACGATAATTAAGTTTATTGATGAACTTTCTATTAGTAGAGCCTCTTTTGTAATTGTTTGGAATAAAAAGCAGGATAATTCCTTATTTTTCATTCTATTACTATGCCCAAGCTTTCGATAGTAATCATAACCTTCAACGAAGAACGCAATATTGGCCGCTGCCTCGATTCCGTAAAAGAGGTGGCGGATGATGTTGTCGTCGTTGATTCCTATTCGACTGATTCGACCGAAATGATCTGCCGGCAGGCTGCGGTCAGGTTCGTCCAGCATCACTTTGAAGGACATATCGAGCAAAAACAATGGGCGATCTCGCAGGCAGTATATCCTTATATCTTATCGCTCGATGCCGATGAAGCTCTTTCCGATGAATTGAAGCAAAATATCCTATTAGTAAAGCAGCAGTGGAAGCACGATGGATATTATATGAACCGTCTTACCAATTACTGTGGACATTGGGTTCGTCATTGCGGTTGGTACCCCGATAAAAAACTCCGCCTATGGGATTCGCGAACAGGGCATTGGACGGGAATGAATCCGCACGATAAGTTTGAACTTGATAACGGAGATATTGCATCAGGATTTCTCAGCGGAGATATTCTGCATTATAGTTATTATTCCCTTGAAGATCATTATAGGCAAGTGGAATATTTTACAACGATCGGTGCGAAGACGGCTTTCGAAAAAGGAAAGCGCGCCGGGATTCTTAATCTTATTTTAAATCCTTCCTTAAAATTCATTCGCGATTATTTCATTAAGCTCGGCTTTCTTGACGGTGCAACCGGGTTTACCATTAGCCGAATATCAGCTTATGCTACATATTTAAAATATAAAAAGCTCAGGGCCCTTTGGCGTTCAAAACAATGAAAGTAAGTGGCTTCACCTTTATTCGCAATGGTATTAAATTCGGTTATCCCTTCACCGAGTCGATCCGCTCGATCCTTCCGATCTGTGACGAATTTGTCATCGCCCTTGGCGATTGTACCGATGGAACCCGCGAAGCAATTCTTGCGATCGATTCGCCAAAGATAAAAATTATTGATACGATATGGGATGAATCGAAACGCGATGGCGGCCGAATCCTTGCTGAACAAACAAATATTGCGCTAGATCATATCAGCGGCGATTGGGGATTTTATTTACAGGGCGATGAGGTCGTTCACGAACGGTATTTTCCGGTTATCCGCAAAGCAATGGAAGCTGAGTTAAATAATGAAGCGATCGATGGACTGCTATTTAACTATCTTCACTTTTATGGAAGCTATGACTTTGTAGCGACGGCGCGTAATTGGTATCGAAAAGAGATCAGGATTGTTCGTAATGATAAAAGAATTAGGTCATGGGGTGATGCCCAAGGATTTAGAAGGCTAAGTGATTCAGGTTCGATGGAAAAACTTACCGTCAAGCAAGTCGATGCTTACATCTATCATTATGGATGGGTAAAACCACCGAAAGTCATGCAGGAGAAGCTTCGGTCGTTTCATAAGTTATGGCATTCCGATGAATGGGTCGACAAGGAAATGCAGGGAGATGAATTCGATTATTCAAATATCAACGCCCTCGCTCGGTTTACGACCGGCCATCCAGTAACGATGCATTGTCTGATCGAAAAAAAGAACTGGCCATTTGAACCACCGCAGCATGTAAAGGTATCATTCAAGCACTGGTTTTCAAATACCATCGAACAAGCAACCGGTATCCGCCTCGGTGAGTACAAGAACTACAAGTTGGTGAAGTAAGTTATTCGAATTCTTAATCACAACCATCGCTATGACTTATCCTCAGGCATTTCTCGACGCATTAAAGTTTACGCTTCTATGGGAAGGTGGCTATGTTAATAATCCTAATGATCCCGGTGGCGCAACCATGAAGGGCGTTACTCAGACAACCTATAATGGTTGGTTAAAAACTAATGGCTTAAAAAGCAAACCGGTGAAATCTATCACTGACGATGAACTTCAGGCTATTTATTATAAAAATTTCTGGCAAAAAGCTGGTTGTGATAATTATACTCCAAAGGTTGCCACTGCCATTTTCGATTTTGTAGTAAATAGCGGCTTTGCCAGCAAGACAACTTATGGTGGAATGCAGATCATTCAACGAGCCTTTGGTCTCGGTGATGATGGAAAGGTCGGACAGAAGACGATCGATGGTATAAATGGAATTGATGAGCAAACAGCACTTGAAAAAATTCAATCTGCCCGAAAAGCAAATTATGAGCGGCTGGGAAAAAGCCCGAAGCTGAGTATATTCAAAGCCGGATGGCTTAACCGCCTCGCCCAATTAAATACCGAATTAGATATTGATCTTGTCTAAGCTTCAATGAAGCCCGCCATTTCATACGCCGTCTTTTGTCATGGATATGGCCTCGGAGGTCTTGAGCTCCAACTCGCTGCAAGAGTTGTCGATGCAAATACTGCCGGCGATACCGCTATACTCGTATGCGCCGGAGATGGAAAACTTAGCCCGTATGCTCGACAAAAAAATATTCCGGTCGAGCTCCTCC
>DASTAO010000200.1:0-3829 GCA_035712525.1 Kapaibacterium sp. (SeqCode) | reverse complement strand
ACTCGATCGCTTCGAGTACATCCGTATTGAACTGTGTGCCCTTATCGTCGATCTTAATATGTTTATAGCGTTCTTCGAGATTGCTGATCAGCGACAATGTTTTATTGAGGCCGGTTTCATTTCTGAAAATACCGACATTCTCCATCATCGAGTTCTGCATCTCTGTTCTGATCTCAGCGCAGTTCTCTTTTCCGGGATTTGCTTTTAACTCAGCAACACGTTGCTTCGTCCATTCACCAGCATTCTTTTGAAGCGGTGGAAGTTCGGCGTGCTTTAGGAATTCAACAATTGCCTTTCCGCCACGACGACCGAATACGATCAGATCAAGCAGCGAATTAGTACCAAGGCGATTGGCACCGTGAACACTCACACAAGCAGCTTCACCGGCAGCATAGAAGCCGACGATCTTATCAGTTGAGTTACGAAATACTCGTCCATCGATATCCGTCGGAATGCCGCCCATTGTGTAGTGAGCGGTCGGCTGGATCGGCACACCTTCTTTCGTCGGTTCGACACCGAGATACGTTCTGGCAAAACCAGTGATCTCTGGGAGCTTCTCGTTGATGATCTTCGGGTCAAGATGCGTCAGATCGAGATGAACATACGATGTCCCATCCGATCCCTTTATGCCACGACCTTCAAGAATTTCTGTAATGATAGCGCGGCTTACCATGTCACGAGGAGCAAGGTCTTTCACCGTCGGTGCATAGCGCTCCATGAAGCGTTCGCCATCTTTATTACGAAGAATACCACCTTCGCCTCGTGCTGCTTCGCTGACAAGAATTCCGAGCTTCCAAAGACCCGTCGGATGGAATTGCATGAATTCCATATCCTCGAGCGGCAAACCCTTCTGGTAGGCAAGAATGAATCCATCGCCCGTTCCGACGTGAGCGTTGCTCGTAATACGCCAGATACGTCCGTCACCACCGGTTGCGAACATTACAGCCTTGGCATGGAAGATATGCACTTCCCCGCTCAGGATATCGATCGCCGCTACACCGGAGCAGACGCCATTTTCATAGAGCAGCTCAGTGACGAAATATTCACTGAAAAAATTGACGTTGTTCTTGATGCAATTCTCATACAGAGTATGAAGCATCACATGGCCCGTACGATCGGCCGAATAGCAGGCACGCTTGACCGGGATACGCTTCGAATCCGGATCGTTCTTATCGATCGGGCGAGTATGGCCGCCGAACGGACGCTGAGCGATCTTGCCGGCATCGGTACGCGAGAACGGCATTCCCATGTGCTCAAGCTCGATAATGGCTCGCGGTGCATCGTTACACATTACTTCGATCGCATCCTGATCGCCGAGATAATCGGAGCCTTTAATGGTATCGAACGCATGCCATTCCGGAGTATCCTCCTCAAGATTCCCCAAGGCAGCGCAAACACCGCCCTGAGCCGCGCCAGTATGCGAGCGAAGCGGATGTACTTTGGTAAGAACGGCACAACTATAACCCGCCGGGATCTCAACAGCAGCGCGTAAACCAGCACCGCCAGCCCCAACGATAACGACATCAAACGTATGGATCATGCTTTGAAGTAATCTGAAAGTATCCTAAACTGCAAAAATACGAATATCTTAAACACCAGTCCCACATATTATATCACCAGTAGGACAGACACTCCTGTCTATCCAATCTTTCGCTTGCTCTACCATAGTAGGACAGACACTCTTGTCTGTCCATCTTTCATCAACACTACCCATGATTTTTTGCATTACTGTAATAGTATCGCCTCCGAACCATGGTCAGACAGGAGTGTCTGACCTACTATCATGCCGGCACCAACACTCCACCGTCTTCCTCATCATCAAACGATGTATAAGGACGCCGTTCTTTAAGCATTGATGTTCGCCCCCTTCCCGGTGCTTCATAGGAATGCAAAATCTTCTGACCATCCCCTGCTATCTCATTGATTTTATTGAGAAGTAAGTTTACGCTTCTCGTTGCTTCGTCGTCTTCTTCTTTAGTGGTAATGATCATTTCAGGATGCTTTACAGTAGTCTCAAGCATCTCAGATGAGTCGATCTCACAAACGGCATAAGCAAGTAACCCTAACTTTCCAATACCACCTCTATCGACCTTACCTGCTACGGGTGCGATAGCCGTATGGCAATAGATAGTGACCGAAATATTATAGTCGGTCATCAATGCCCGTAAGTAAGAAATAAGCCGTTCTTTTCTTCTCCTCGTTGTGGACGCAAATTCCCATCCGCAAAGTATGACCGATTTGATCTTTGCCTGATCAATTAAGTTATTCAAGCAATCTTGATCTCCAATTAGGTCTCCTAACGGCGAGGTATGCATAAGAATCCTTGTGGGGCCAAGGTAACCCTCTTCTCCATAGGTCTCAGCTATGTGGTCACGGAATCGTTTGTCAGACATCCCACAATTAATGATGAGGGTATCGAGTCCAAGTTTCTTAGCATCGAATGCTAACCTGGAAGCGTGGATCATCGTAGCCTTAGCATGATCGGAAGTAACAATGGTAATCTCGCCACTGGCGAGGGGTACGTTATTGATGTATTGCATAGTACAGTATTGTGTGTGTTGAAAATTAACGAGTTAGCCAGGACGGCCAAACCCAGGACTACAAATATACGAAATTATTTTGTAATTTCCAAATATTTTTCAAAAATAAATCAAAATATTTGATAATATATTTATTTTTGATATTTCAGGTCAGACACTCCAGTCTGACTTGTGAGTAGGTCGGACACTCCTGTCTGACCATCGTCCGGCGGCAACAATATATAGAGTAGTACGGATGAAAGAGGACAGACAAGAGTGTCTGTCCTACCAAAAAAAAGCGTAGGCATCCTTAAATGCTACGCTCTTTTTTGTACAGAAGCACTATTCACTATATACTGCTTCTGCGTCTATAGACAAACTTTGTTCCTACTCCCGAATAAACTTTCTCACTTCTTCCGTATTCTTTCCAGAATCAAGATAACTGATTCGAGCCATATACATTCCACTCGGCAATGACCGAACGCTGATCGTCGCCGTTGTTCCTTCTACTCGATACTCGGGATAATATTGCACCCCAACAAGATTGAAAAATTGGATTTCCTTTACCGGCATTGAATTATAGACCTTCATGCTCATCTCGTTGGTAGAGGGGTTCGGGTAGGGATGTTTAAAACCCCCAGATGTTATTGCTGCATCTACGCTATTAGTAGCAGGATTAAGTTTTACAAGCCACGCCTTGCGCCCTAATTTATTTCCGGTAACATCTACGTCAGTGGATTTTGTAGTGGCATAAACCATATAACCATTGTCATGGGTCTGAATAACACAGTTACCATAATCCTCGTCCGAACCTCCGAGACATTTTGACCATTCAAATTTGCCTGCCGAGGAAATTTTGCAAACCCAAGCATCAGTACCTGAAATATGCCCCGAAACATCACCATCATTGGATGTAGTTGAACCGGTAAAGACATAGCCGCTATCTGAAGTTTGAAAAATATCGTAGGCACTTTCATCATTTAAGCCTCCGAAAGTTTTCTGCCATTCGATTGCACCAATAGAATCTATTTTAACGATCAAGGCATCAATATGTCCTGCACTGTGATTGACTATACCAGAATCATTGGAGAATGTATATCCAGCAATAACAAAACCTCCGTCAAAAGTTGGGATTATATCCTTCCCTTCATCATTCTCGCTCCCGCCATAGCATTTCTGCCAAATGATATTTCCTTGTTGATCAAGACGAACAATCCAAATGTCATCGGCATGGCCACTGCCACTATGATTTCCGGATACGTTACCACCAGTCGACGAAGTTGTGCTGGCAAAAATATACCCACCATCTG
>DASTAO010000199.1:0-4592 GCA_035712525.1 Kapaibacterium sp. (SeqCode) | reverse complement strand
GTTCAAGCTTTAACGAATGGGACCGCGTGAAAGAGCGTCTTGGTGCTTCATTTGGAGAAGCCAGAATCAATGATTATTATAATGACGCAACCTACATTGCTTCATTGAATGAACGCATCGATGCCGCGCTAAAACGTTTTTCCTCACCTGAAGGAGTATACATACTATTCTCTGCCCATGGCACTCCGATCGACCTTGTAAAACGTGGCGATCCGTATTCTAAACAGATAGAAGATACAATGAAACTGGTAATGGCTGCGAGAACTGACGGCCATGAGTATAGCCTCTCCTATCAAAGCAAAGTAGGACCAAAGAAATGGCTTGAACCGTCGACTGACGATACTGTAGAAGAATTAGCTGAGCGTGGAATCAAAAAGTTATTAGTAGTCCCCATCTCGTTCGTCAGCGATCATATCGAGACCGTCTATGAGATCGGGATCGAAACGAAAGAAGAAGCACTCAAAGAAGGCATTGAAGAATTTGAATTGTGCGAAGGTCTTAAAACCTCTCCTTTGTTTATTAAGACCCTAACCGATCTGGCAACGAAGGCACTTTCCTCAATGTAATACTACAAAGCGACCACGGACGACTCCGTGAGTTACGCCATTATAGGTCAACGTATAGCTAAAATCTCCGGAAGGTAGTATCTTACCCGGCACATTGAAGGTGTAATCACCTGCGGTCGCCGTTATTGTTTCAGTATGGACAACATGTCCCAAAACATCTACCACTGACAACGAAACATCTCCCGCCACAGAAACCGTAAACGGCAGTTCCACCGAAGGGTATTCACCAACATGAAGAGGATTCGGTCTCGGCGCTTTCGCAAGCAGGACAGGCTTACCCGTCATAAAATCCTTTATCGTCTTATCGCCACAAACTAATTGGAGAGAGAAATCACCGTCAGTAGTCGAAGGCGAAAGGATGCAAGTGTTATAATTAATATCGTTGTGGTTCAACTGAAGCTGCGAAAGCTGCACCGATGTTTCGACTGTGTCTGTTAACGCAGTCGTAAAATAGAATCTCACAAATGGCTTATCTTTCTGCAGAACGATCTCAGTTGGGGATGAGATCGATACAGTAAGCTGCTCATTATTATTAGGCAATGTAGCCACGGTCACAAGAACGCCAGGCTGACTCGGAGAAAGCGAGAGTGTTTTCCCGAAGAAGGAAATCAAGTCACCGTTATAGGTAAGTTCGAAATCAATGGCTTTAAGATTTTTGCCTTGCCAATCCCGATCGGGAATGACTTCCAACATCGCCGTATCGGCCGTCACCAAGTTCTTATTAACCTGCTCAACTCTAAATCCTATCTGGTCAATCGGGTTTACTGAGGCAGTATAATCTATCGTTTTAATCGGATTTTGATCGTCGTCCGTCGTAATGGTTAAATTAGCTGTATGACTTCCGGAGGAATTCGATTGAAATTCGATAATAGCCGTAGTATCTTGATTTTGCGATAAAACGAACGGAGTTTTTGGTGCGCTTATGATCGTATAATTTGACCCATTAAGAGCAATGGTATTCACCGTCAGATCTGGACAACCAATATTCCGAATAATGATCGTATCGAAGCGGTTATTGCACAGCGACATCGTTCCAAAATTGCTGATAAGGTTATTCATCGTACCAACTTTTGCGGCAGGCAAAATCTTTGCAGCAACAGTTATAACCGTATCAACCGTATCGCCGATCGCTGTGACGTATCTGATATCATAAAAGCCATTATACGTACCCGGTATGTTCGCAAAGCAATAAACGGTCAGTTTAGCATAGTCCGTATTGGGAGCAAGCGTTATTGGCAGTAACGATGACGAAGAAAGCGTACCCGGAGTGGACGTTGTAAACGTAGCACTGATGATTCGGACGCTATCACAGCCTCCAGGATTAAAGACCTGCCAACTGATGGAATCAGGCGGCGTACACTGGACTTTATCGGCAAAAGTTATAGTATTGGTACTAAGCGTCGTACCGAAGAAGGAATTGCCCGGCAGTCCTGATCCAGAAATTCTGACAACGGATACACTTGAATCCTCATCAATGTGATAGCTATACCGGAACAATGCTGTCGCTGCTGAATTCTTATGAGGATGAAACCTCACCTTGATCTTTAATACACTTCCACCCGGTATTTTAACCGGCAGGCTAAGATTAGTTAGCACTTCAAACGTAGCTCCATCGCTATTCAATACCGAATCGATAGTAAGCGAATCGCAGGAGTTATTATAGAGTGTTATGATTGTGTCATAAGTCGAGCACATCGATACTGGGGGTAAAAATACCGGTGGATCGGCAAAAACCGTTAGCTGTCGATAGGCGCTCCCGGCAAGCGAAATACTCGTATCCTTCGGCAGCCAAATACCCGCCCCGGGTATATACTGCACAAAACTTAATTTAATATTCCCTCCAGTAGCTCCGGTACCATGAGGGGTATACCTAACCCTAAGCTCCAAGCTGCTATCTTTATCAATAATAAGAGGGAAAGTTATAGGACTATAATCCGGCATCAATACTTCAAAATCTGCTCCAAAGACCGATGCATCTAACAATTTCAAGACATCGCAACCTTTATTGGTAAAGGAGAAAACAGTATCATCCGAACGACGACAAATGTTAAGCGAATCGAAATGAACGAGCGTGTCGGAAATGGAAAAAGTCGATTGGCTTAATGCGCTGCTGATGTCAATAGAAAGCGTAGTATCGAAAAACATCGAGCTATCCGGCAAGCGACTATGAACATTCACAAGAAATGTAGTCAGCGGCTTAGGGCTGCTAAGCAGCGCCGGATTCCAATTGAAGGTAATGCTCTCACTTGTTAGTGGCTCAAGAGTGAACGGTACTTTCTTTGTTGTAAATGAAAGTGCCCCGGTTGATATTGCTTCATCACTCGAATCGACGAAATAAATACTATCGACAATAAGGGTATTACAACAGACATTCAAACAAAATGGAGAACTTGTAGCCGGATTACAGAACGGGACATCAAGCAATTCTGTATGAGGCTGGGAAATACTTGGGTTGCGGGGTTTCTCATTGATTGCACCATCACCACCATCTTCCGTCTTGAACAGCTCACCCATTTCATTGCCTGCATACACTACTCCGCCGAGGCAACCCGTTACCCAGAACCGAGTGTCTCTATCGTTACTCGGACCGCCAACACCAGTCCATGTTTTTCCAGCGTCCGTAGAGCGGTATAATCCTCTGTTTCTTGTTCCGAACCATTGACCAGCTCCAAAAAACGATTGCACATAAATAACATCACCTACGCCGGAGATATGACCGGTGGTTCTGCCCTGGAAAGTGCTTATTGTAGAGAACGTTCTTCCATAGTCGTTAGAAACTTCAACCGTCTGGAATGTATAAGCAGGATCGTCAGCGAATTTCTCCCCCATCAGAATGAAAGTAGGGGTATTTTTTTTCGCATAGACTCCCCACGCTTCGATGTTATTATTATTGGTGTACCAGCTCGTACCGCCATCCGCAGTCCAGACTGAGTTACTCGCTCGAATAATCGGTGAATACGTTGTGGAAACACCATGAATGTTATCGACAAAATTAATGTGGTTATGCTTTTCAGCTACCCCTGTCCCATAAAAATATTTACCATCTGGTGAGATGTTTAGTCCGGAGCCTGCCCCTCGGCTTCCAAGAAAAACTCCGACCGATGTTTCATAGACGGTTGTAAAATCTCCATAGACATCAGGCACTGGGATCCAGGACATCCCACCATCTGTAGTTCGCCAAAGGCAATTAATATCGATCTTGTCCTCGACCGATGCCCACCCATGAAGAGAGTCGGTCATAAAAATATCAGTTATATCTCCGATGAGACTATCCGGCGTGACAGTTCTTGTCCAGCTTACACCACCGTCGGAAGTATAAAATATCCCAACGTCAGCCTGACAGCCTACGAACCCATGATCTTTATCAAAAAAGAACATGCTGCGAACACTCGGTGTCCAGCCCCAGATAATGCCATTAAAATCAAAGACTTTCTTCCAGCCAGCAAAAGAATCGCCTGTGGAAATAAGAAGCAAAAAGAGGATAAAAGGGAGCAAAAGGTTTCTAAACCCGACCTTTGGGACCGACACAACCTTCGCACTACTCACGGTGTATGATACAGACAATTTTCCGATTAAGTATAAACTGCCATAGGGGTAGATAGTTACACCAAAAAATATGAGAGATGGTTCCGTCGGGCTGATAATGAAGAAGAATTCACCAAATAGTAACTAACCTAAGAGTATCTTTTATTAAGCCATTACGTTAGTATTTGTATCAAAACAGTATCTGAGGATACAATCATGAAAAAATCTGTACTACTTGCTCTTCTCGCCGGCTTCGTCTTCACGGGGTGTTACACTCAGGTAAAATCCACGGGCGACTATTGGGGATATTCCGGCAGGCATCGCCGCGCTATCCTCGTTGAAAGCGATACGACCTATACCACTACACCACCGCAGCAGCAACAAGATCAGAATCAGGCTATGCCTTACGATTCCGCTGCACCGCAGGATTATGCCGGTCATGATATGATCGTTAATAATTATTATGAAGTCGATCCGTGGGATCATTACTATTATGAACCC
>DASTAO010000198.1:0-5074 GCA_035712525.1 Kapaibacterium sp. (SeqCode) | reverse complement strand
ATGAACTCACCCGCTTTCGTTGCTGCAGCAAGATACTCCGGTGAATCAAGAATATCAGCCGAGCGAGCTAATGCTCCGATCATCAATCCATTCCATGAAGTGAGTATCTTATCATCAAGATGCGGAGGAATCCGCGTTGCTCGTACGGCTAATAACCTGTTTCTGCTTTCTTCAAGCCGGCTTCGGACTTCCGAAAGTTCGATCTTAAATTCTCGCGCTGTTTCCGGCGTGGTATGAGAGCGGAATAAAATATTATTTCCCTCTTCCCAATTCCCTTCTTCCGTTATTCCGTAGCGGTACGAAAAAATCTCTGCATCTGAGTCACCAAGTATGCTTTTGATCTCATCGTGCGTCCAGACATAGAACTTTCCTTCAACTCCTTCGCTATCAGCATCCCAGGCACTATAAAAACCACCCGAAGGATGGCTCATGTCACTGATCACAAAATCAGCGATCGATCGGGCCACCTCGGCATAAAAAATATCCCCTGTTATTTGGTAAGCATCCAGATACGAGTTCAGAAGCTGTGCCTGATCGTAAAGCATCTTCTCGAAATGGGAGGCGAACCACTTTGCATCTACACTATAGCGATGAAAGCCACCCGAAAGTTGATCGTTGATGCCCCCAAGCGCCATCTTCTTTAAGGTGAAGAGCGCCATGTTCTTCGCATCGTCGTTCTTTGTCAGGTTGTAATAATTGAAGAGCAGGTCATATTGGACGGGCCTCGGAAATTTCGGTGCAGCACCGAATCCACCTTCGAGTGAATCGAATGCCCGAGCAAAATACTCAGCACAGCCTTCGACTGCATTTATCAACGATGCTTCGCTCTTTTTTTCGAGCTGTTGTTCGCTGATCGCTTTTGTCAGTTCATCAGCCGACTTAATGATATCGTCTTTGCGAGATTGCCAGAGCTCTACAATTCGCTCAAGAAGTTGTGGAAAGCTTGGCCTGCCATACGAGGTAATTGGCGGAAAATATGTCCCACAAAAGAATGGCTTCAAATCGCCGGTCAGAAAACAAGACATCGGCCAACCGCCGCTGCCCGTCATTGCCTGAGTAGCAGACATATAGATAGCATCGACATCCGGACGCTCTTCGCGATCGACTTTAATACAGATAAAATTCTTATTCAAATATTCGGCAGTACCAACGTTCTCAAAGCTTTCACGCTCCATTACATGACACCAATGGCAGGTCGAATACCCGATCGAAAGGAAGATCGGTCTATCCTCAGTTCGCGCTTTGGCAAATGCTTCTTCTCCCCACGGATACCAATCGACAGGATTATTGACGTGCTGTAAAAGATAGGGTGATTTTTCTGATGAGAGGTGGTTAGGCATAACAGATAATAGGTCCTAAATGACCTACGAGAAAAAGTATCAATAGACGATCACTTCGTTGCCGCCGCGTTCTTTTGCTTTATCGAGAGCAAGTTTGGCGCAGGTTATAAGATCTTCGGGAGATGAATTATTGCGGGCCCCAATGATACCGATGCTTGTGGTAACTGAAAAACTCTTTCTGCCAAGAGCAATCACTTCGCTGACGATCTTCTGCCGGACTTTCTCGCTCCAGAGATATGCTTCTTCATCGATCATTCGCGAGAGCAATACAGCAAAACTAAATTCGCTGACTCGAGCGAGAGCATCATAAGGCTGCTTTAAGTACTGCAATACATTTGCAAGTGAAAGAACGATCGTATCAAGATCCTCCTGATGAAATTGCTCTTTGTATTGCGCAACATCATCGATCTCGAAGAGAACCAGCGATAATGCTTCATTAAATTCCTTCGCTCTCGAAAGCTCTTCGGCAAAGCGCTGTTCGAAGCCACGTTTATTAAGCAGACCTGTTAAGAGGTCAGTTAATGAGCGCTCCTGGACGATCTCGGACAATGAGAAAATTTCAAGGGCAGCAGCAGCACTTCTTGCCAGATGCTCGATCGTTTCAATGTCAACATCGGTAAAGCGACCGGCTTCACCATGTTCGATGGCAAGGGCTCCGTAATTTTTTGTTGAGGTCCGGATCGGAATAACCAAGAACGAATGTCCGATCGCTTTTTCGTGATCTTCAAGTAAGCTAAAGCGAATGCTTTGTCGAGTCAGTGAATCAACTCGCAAACTTTGTCCGGTCTGAAGCGATTTACCGACTAAGCTTTCCGCCAGATCGATCTGCGTTCTCGGAGCAATATATCCTTCGCTATCTTTTGCCTGAAGATGTTGAATACCCCAGGTTCGCTGAGCTTCGTCAAATGCGATCGTTGAGAACCACTCCCATTCTACCAGTTCTCCTGCAGCTTCCGACAACATTCTAAGAATATATTCTCCCGTTCGCGCTGCTTCACGTGGCGGTCGAGAGCTAAGATCTGTACCGGCAATATTATATAATTTCTTTGCTGCAGAAAGTGTCCGTGCTGACGTAAGCAGATCGTACGATTCAATATACGATCTGACAAGCCCCGAAATAAGACTTGAATATTCCGTCAGTAACCGAAGCGTCTCGGCACTGAACTGTTCGGCTTCGATCGAATCGACAGCAAGCACTGCAACGAGCGAATCGGAAAACAGTACCGGCATTGCAGCGAATGAACGGATACCGATCGTCTCGCTATAATATGGGATCAGATCGTATTCTGCCTGCGGCGGAATATTTGTGATGAGCTGCGGCTCGCTGCGAATAGCTACTTTACTGACAGCATCATGTTCGATCGGATAACGACGTTCACCAAGTAAATGACTGTACGCAAAATCATCAAGCGATGCACACTCCAATACCAACTGCTGCTTTTTATGATTAACCCAAAAGAACAGAGCACTCTGAGCCAAAGTATGGTCTCGAAGTAAGTCGAGTAATTCCGAAAGCAGTAATACAAAATCTTTGCGAGGATCGCGGACATCACCTGCGCGTCGCGGCGTCGATTCGAATCGGCGAAGCGCATCGAGATAGACCTTCATCGATGGATCGATCGGCATCTCGAGTTCGGGTACTATTGAAGGTGGGGCTGGCGGTTGTTCAGCAGTAAATTGTTCGATGATCTGTCCTGCTATTTCAGCTTCTTCACTCACGGCAAGCGGTTCCTCTTCATCTTCTCCGTCTTCTTCAACAAACTCATCTTCAGCGTATACTTCATCTTCGATGATCTCTTCTTCTTCGATGCTCTGGTTGGTTATGCTTGCTTTGGGTTCTTCTACAAAGATCTCTTCCTCTTCAATAACAATACTGTGCTCGATAAGCGGCTCTTCGCTACGAGTTCCTTTCGGCGTTTCTTCGGGAATTGTCAGCTGGGCCTGCTTCGGAAGTTTTCTTACCCTGATCAGCGATTGTTCTTCATCGGAAAAATACGGTGCGGCAAGCGGGTCTTGCTGTTGTGGGACGGTCTCCCAATTATGCTGGGCTGATGAATCTTCCGGTTCAGGAGGAGGATTCTGCTTTGATTTCTTACCGCCAAGTAAGTCCCCGGAAAAATTTCTGATCCGGGGAATTGCATTCTTCAAAAAACTACCTTTTTCCTGATCGGCAGAATCGCCAGCGGTACGTTCGATCTCAAAATCGTCAAACGTGATGCGTTTAGGCGAACCGCCTTTCGGTTTCGGATCTTGATGTACGTCGCGTTCGTCGTTCATCTATTCAAATATACCGGTATTCAATACCGGCCACTGCATTAGCGAAGCAGATCGACCGTGGTCATTTCCTTCGATGTCTGAGTACGGTGAAATGTCTTATCGGCTGCTTTCTTTGCACTCAAGGTAAACTCCCACCCACGATCGTCGTTATACGTCCGATGCACGAGCATACCGGTCGCATCTTCAACAACGATGTTCTCCTTGATGTTCGCATGGAGATTAGCTAAGACCGCTTTAGCCATCGGATCTTCCTGAACGGTCTTGTCCGGGCTCAGTGCCGTGATGGTAGTAAACGAAGCAAGCACCTTACCGCCACGATCTTCAAATCCATCCATGGTTGTTTTGGTATGAAGTGTTGAAGGGAACATGATCTGCTGCCAGACGGGAAGATTGATCTGCTTCGTCTGCTCCATGTTCGTATCTTTCGCAAGAGGTGTTTCCGGGAAACGGACCAACGTCCGCTCAAGCGATTGCGCCAGATTGCCTTCGAGCAACTGTTTTACTTTATCCTTATTAGCTGCCGTATTAGCCGAATCCGGAAGATTCTTCATATACTTTGCTACAAGCGATGCAGTATTAAAAATTTCCTGAATATCGCCATACTTATTAATAGTAAAGCCAAAGGTCTCACCAATAAGATTCGAATAGGCAATGAAGCGCTGATCGGTCTTCATCTTCGGATCGTTCGTGCTAAAGAGGATATGCGTTGTATCACGGTCCATCTTCATGGAGATCGAATCATAGCCAAAGCTGAACTCGACACTCGAATCTGGCTTAATTGCCTTTACCGTAAGGCGAAGAAAATAGGTATTCAGACTTGAAGCGGCTTCTTTCGGAGGGAATTGGCCATAGACGTGGTCTTCAGTCTGTGCTGTTGCCGTCGAGGACATCGTGATCCGATAGCGGAATACATCACCAACCTTCGGGCGGAAAAAGATCAAGTGCTTGGCGTCGGTGATCGTAACGGGTTTTGCCTTTTCCGTGCTATCGAACACGGTTTTATTTACGTCGGCACCGGGAGCTTTCGAATCTTTATTGGAACAACCGATGCTGGAAATAACACATAGGGCGAGAACGACGGCAATAAGCCGGGTGGTACGCTGATACATTAGTTATAGTAAAATAATATCGTTAAAATAAAGTCGTAGAGTATAGTTATGCAAAGATACGAATTAGGTGAGTTGTTGGTTTGACTTCTCTGTTTTTTAGCACCGCTTTGCAAATGGAACCGTCAAACCATCCGATTCAATCGGATCTATTAATTTCGTTTTCTCGGCGGCGTCAAATGGATCGAGGTCATTGAATCCTGAGGTTTTGTCGGCGGTTTATAGCTTCGTAATTCTTTGACACTTATTTGAGCACCACGTAAACCTTCATTTTCAGTTCTCGTCAGGGTAACTTTACGATAAATGTCATTGCGGAAGGCGTCGCCCTCAGCACTAAGTTTCATTGTGGCA
>DASTAO010000197.1:0-5384 GCA_035712525.1 Kapaibacterium sp. (SeqCode) | reverse complement strand
ATGCCTTCCATTTCCGGCATCCGCTGATCGGAAATGAACAGTGCAACCGCTTCATTTTTTAGCTTTAATTCCTTGATGAGTTCAAGGGCTTCGAGGGCAGAATCGGTTGCGACGACTTTATAGTCCTCACGGTATTTATTTCGGATATCACGCTGAATTGCCCGCAAGACTTGCGTATCATCGTCGACTACTATAATAAATGGAAGTTTCATCGTCTAAGAAATAACTCGTGTTTAAGTCGCAGGTGTTTGTGAGATGGGAAGGCAAATACTAAATTCGGTTCTACCCGGAACAGAATTAACTTTTATTTCACCATGATGCCGATCGATAATTCGCTTGACAATATCTAACCCGATACCGGTGCCTTGTCCCACTTTCTTTGTAGTAAAGAACGGATCGAAAATTCGGGATTGGATCTCCTTGGGTATTCCGGAACCGTTATCGATAATGCGAACGGTTACGTCTTTCTGGCCGGTTGTTGTTTCGATACGGATCTCACCGTTCTTATCCAGTGCATCAATGGCATTATCGAGCATGTTCGTCCAGACTTGATTTAATTCACCGATATAGGCATCGATCATAGGCATGTTCTCGGCGAATTGTTCTGTAACAGTGATGCCCTTCTCCCGAAGTTTATACCCAAGCAAAGTAATGGTATTTGTAAGGTCGGTATGAATATTGGTGCGCTGAGAATCATTTGTCCGGTCCATATGGACATGGCTTTTAATGGCACCGACAAGGTGAGTAATGCGCGATGAAGCATCGTCGAGATCTTTTATCAGCCGAGCCGAAAGCAGAATGTTCTCAAGCCAGTGAAGAAGATCAATAAAACAATCGCCGCCGATCTTTGCCCGGATAGATTCAAAATCTACGATCAAGAATCCGAATTCAGCAAAGGTCTCGGCAGCTTGGCGCTCATCATGATAACCGTTGTCTTCAAACCAATCGCTGATATCATCTTCAGCTTCAATCTTTTCAAGGGCGGATCGCTTAATAGTTGGCACTGCTCCTTTTTCAGCTGCTAAAGCTCTGATCGTTTCGAGGTGTGCTGAATCTACTTTATCAGCTAGCAGCTTTGAGGTGAGATCATAATTCTTTTGAAGCCGAACGTTTAACTCTGCTGAGATCCGATTGATCGCCGCTGCGGGATTATTAAGTTCATGAGCAATACCGGCAGAGAGTTTTCCGAGAGCGCTCATTTTCTCTTGCTGCAACTGAATCGTTGCAAAGACCCGAGCGCGTTCGGTCATATAGCCGATGAGCTTTTGAATGAACTCAGGATTCATAGTCTCTAACTCGGCAAAATATTGTCGGTGCAGGCGCAGCGACCGGACATTCCCGACGGCATAACTATTTCCCGGTGTGATCTTCATCCGCGAATGGGGGATAAGGCCGGTAATGCCACCGGTAGTCTTATCGTTTTCAAAGGTCAGGTAGTATACCAAGGTGCCATTCACATTCATATAGAAGGAAAATTTTCCTTCGAGGATCATCCAAAGATGATCGGCCGGCTCGCCGGTTTTTGAGAGCAGCGTTCCATCCTCGCCGCCAAAGAGTTCCGAGCGATCGAGGATCCATTGCAGATGCTCATCGGGCAGATCGCTCAGGGCGACGACATTTCTAAGTTCTTCGATTGTAGCAGGAGCGAGCATGAGTTATATTGGTTGCAGAGTATGAAAATCACAGATCCTGAAGAACCGTTCGAGCAAATAATTTAATCGTTCGCTGAGCTCGGAATTGAATTGCAGCAATCTTTGGTTAGTTTCCTAACCCACAATTATGAAACATCCTGCCACTTGGACTCGGAGCGATCTGCATCTGCACTTGCAGCATGCGCTCGCGCTTGAGATCTGGACCATCCCGCTGTATCTGACGGCACTGTATAGCATCAAGGGCCTGCGTGGTGTCAAGCCACACAGCTACCCTGATGCCGCCAAACTTCTCTATTCCATAGCAGTGCAGGAGATGCTTCATATCGAACTTGTGTGCAACATCTCGAATGCACTTGGTTGGACCCCGCGCTTTCACCGGCCAACGTATAGCAATCGCGTCGCAGTACCCTTTATCCATCCGCGAAATGAATACTTGCCTGAGATGCTGCACGGATATCCTGTAATACCCGGAGCATTGAACGAGAATAGCCTCCACCTATTTTGTGCCATCGAGCTACCACATCCGAAAAAAGAAAATAACTGGGAGGCAGAGCGCTCGTATGACTCTATCTCAGAAATGTATGATGCGTTACGTATCGGTATTGAAGCGCTTTGGGATGACTGTTACATCGGCGACGAAAACAATACGCGGCAGAAATATGGGTTTCGTGAATATCATAACATAGGCGGCCGACAGCATGGCTTTAGCCAACCGGTGTTTTCAAAAGAGAATGCATTAAAAGCGATCGAGGCCATTGTTGAGCAAGGTGAAGGAGCAACCACATTAACTGTTCCGATCGATTATCGCCCGCCGGAACATACTGAAGATCTCGACCATGATGCTGGCTGGTTCAAAGGACATTTAAGCCATTATCAGAAATTTTTATTTCTGCTGCATCATAAGCATAGCATTCCTCCTGTTTATGAAGTGACTAACGATTTATCCGATAGCATTGAACAAAGAACGATGCAAGAATCATTTGTTAAGCTGATCGAGGAAATGGAGGTAAGTTTCGGTGAGGATGGAGATGAACTCTCCATATCGTTTTGGGAAAAAATGTATGCCTTTGTCAATAGCCTTATCGATGTATGGGAATCCGGCAGTTGCCCTCGGTTCGATTGGTAAAGAATGTCTGTATCAACGATGCGATAAATTCTCTTCTTCAATAGTCTGTTCGAGTCTTGATACAACTGCCTCGAACTCCGCCGTACCATGTAGTGGAGTAAGTACCTTGCTTGAGCGAAGCATATCGATGTTACGATAGCCGCGGTCGATACATTTATGAAGCATCGGTATCACGTGTTCCGACGTCCCAAAGACCTGATGAAAGCTTGCCAGCGATAGCAGAGCGATGCCATCCGCTTTTTCCCAATTCGCGCCGACATATTCAGCTTCGGCAAACGCACGATCACGTTCTTCACTTATTCCAAGAACCATGGCGAACTGTACCCGGGCATTCAGGTCGTCAGGCATCAGTCGGGTATGGCGTTCGAGAAGAGGAATTAGTTTGCGCCCGAATTGCTCTGCTTTATTTTTATCGGCTATGTATAGAATAGAAAGATAATTAATACTCGCATTTCGATCATCGGGCCGGAGTGCGAGATACTTCTCTGCAGCAGTGATCGATTCCGCAATTTTACCATGGGTTTGATATGCCGTGACAAGTGAAAAGAATGCCGGTGCATAATCCGCATCGAGCTGAGTAGCTTGCTCAGCCATTTGCACTGCTTCCTCGGTTTTTCCACGACCGATCGAAATAAGACTCTCGATCGTAAGTACTCGCGCCGTCTTTCCTTCGATCGCTTTTGCTTTTGCTAGATGGTCTTCGGCAGTATCGAGCCACTTTGGATCGCGTGAATGCCGCCGAAAATACGCGTATGAAGTATTCGCTATCTCAAGATGTGCTGCTACGAACTGCGGATCTAACTCGATGGCAGTGCGAAATTGCTTTAATGCATACTCATAATCGGTCTTTGTATGACGATCTTGATAGGAAAGTCCTTTTAGGTAAAGCTCGTAGGCGTCCGCATTCTCTGTTTCCTTCTTCTCAATCTTTTCTTCTTCCTGCGGAGAGAGTATGAGCCTTAGGGCATCGGTAATGGCAATGGCGGTCTGGTCCTGAAAATCAAAAATATCCTCGAAGGTACCATCATACTTACCATTCCACAATTGTTTATGTTCCTTCGTATCGGCAAGTGAAATGTGAAGCCGTATCTTATCACCCGATTTCTGGACGGAGCCATCGATGATATATCGTATCTTAAGTTCGGCAGCGATCTCAGCGGGTTTTGGTCTCGACTTTTTATAATAGATCACATCGCTTCGAGGCGCGACTTGCAATTTCTCGATGCTACCCAGCGTACCGATGAGTTCATCCATCATCCCATCAGCGAACCATTCATTGTCATGAGTTGGGGAAAGATCTTCAAAGGGGAGGACAGCAAGGCAGATCAGATCAGAATGAATATCAACAGGATTATTCGTTGAAGATGCTTCTGGGGCGGTTGCCCTAACACCCATTCGATCGAGCGCTTCTATGATCCCATTAGTATTCTCGTAAGGTGTGCGCTGCAAGCCGGCAAGATGATATCTGAAGGTGGTTGGGATAGTGATGGGTTCAAGTTCGATCGGGATGATATGCTTTTCTGCTTCGGCGGCCAACGAAAGCTCTTTGATCACATTTTTACTGGCGAGCGAATTATTCGAAAGCAGCAATACAAATACCCTACAAGCATCGAGTGCTTCGGCGATCTCCCTCGTCCAGCTTGTAGCGGCTCCGATTCCTTGCTTATCGATCCAGACGGAAAGTCCAGCCGAAGCCAGCACCTGCGAAAGCTCCTCAGCTTTCTCGCGGTCTTTTGAGGAATAGGATATAAAAATATCAGCCACTAATCGTGATTTGTCGTTCTGTTGCCGGGACAAATATACACTCAATTTACTCATTGCGGTAGTTAGTGTTATTAAAATCCATGTAACAAAGCGCGCGAAAGTGTCTTTTATAAAAAAGTAATTGATAATAGCAAATGCCTGAGTGTATAACCAATACGCTTCTTATGACTCGACCACCAGTTCCAACAATGTATTCTACAGTGTAATAAAAAAAGGAAATTCTCTTTAAGAAGCTCTGTACTTAAATGTCCGTTTTACCTAAGTTGGGGTGAAAAATTGGGAATTAGGGCTAATATGGGAGTGCATATAAACGGGCTTAAATATGTCTAAATATTGCTGCTACGGCCGAAAACCCCCGTTTTATTAATAAAAATGATTATTATCACATCGCCCCTTGTAAATGGCAGTGGGCTTTCGTATATTTGTGACAGTATCACGGGATACAGGCCACGATCCGGAAAAATTAGTACACCCCAGAGTTACCCAGTTCATTCGGATTTCGTCATTAGTTAATTAATCAGAGAATCAGTTCAGACGTTGTGTTCTGACACGGGGACGCGGAGTAATGAATTATTCTCATAACCTATCATGTCTATGTCTATTAAACGTATACTAGCAGTACTTGCTCTAGGTATTGTTATTCTTGTTACTTCAAACCACGCTTCTGCCCAGAACCGTACGTTTAGCTATCAGGGATATGTCTCTGATGCCGCTAAAGCTTCTTTAACGGGGGTACATCAGCTCTCAGTGAGACTCTATGATGCTCCGACCGACGGTACGGTGCTTCATAGTGAAGAGTTTACTGCAGCAGTTGATAATGGCGTTTTCAGTGTCATCGTTGG
>DASTAO010000196.1:0-3117 GCA_035712525.1 Kapaibacterium sp. (SeqCode) | reverse complement strand
TATTTGTCATAGTATTCTTTTGCCTTTAGATAATTTTTTTCAAGATAATAAGTGTAACCTATAAACGTAGCAACTTTTAATGTATTTAGAGAGAGGTCGCCAAATACTTTTGTGCATTGTTCCAGTTGTATTAATGACATTTGTCTCGCTTCTAGGAAATTTCCCATCTCTGCATTAAGGTAAGCAATATTGATTTTACACTGTAGTGTAAAAGGGTGAACTGGACCAACCGTATTAAGAAAAATATTCTCTACTTGACCATAATGGAAACTTGCTTCCTCATATTTTTTTTGAAGAGTGCAGCACGCCGCAATGTTCATTCGACACCGCGCACTTTCAGGATGGAATTCACCAAAAAGTTTGGAATAGAGCATCCAGGCCTCAAGTGAAGCCTTTTCACTTTCTTCTAAATTCCCCTGAAAGGTTAAATATGCACCAAGATTTTTATATTGCATTGCTGTTTGATAACTCTGTTTCCCATTAGCCGTTAGTGAAAAATTTAATGCATATGTTGTAGTATTAACAGCATCCAAAAATTGGCCGATTGAGCATTGTGCATAAGCTAATTGATCAAGTAGTTTAAAATAATAATTATTGTTTCTTTCAGATATAATTTCCAATATTGATTTTGCGATATTAATTACTGATTCAAATCGGCCAAGATGATTTTCAATTGTTAAACGAATATCTTGTGTTTCAAGAACACGCTTATCGTCTTTTGGTAAATCTTCTAAGATTGATAGACCCGCTAATAAACAGACCTCGGCTTGTTTGTATGCTCCGGCTGTAATCAATAAAGAAATAATATTTCTATAAGCATTAAATTTTATTTCATTATACATACCAGCACTTTTAAGTTTCTCAATATATTTCTCATTAAACGAAATCTCACCCACACTCTTCCAATACGAGAATGCTTCATATACTTCCCTGTCCGATTCGAACATTGCTGCCATTTGCGGGTCGCGGAGGCATTGTTCCAGTTGGGTTAGTTCGCCTGCTTGTTGCAATTGCCAGGGTTCTTCGTCGCGGCGGCGGGTACTGTATTCGCGGGTGGAGAAATATTCGGCGAGTTTATTGTGGGCTAATTTCTTTTCATTCTCTTCGTATAAATACCTGAACTCGACCGCCTGGCGGAGATAATTATGAAAGAACGTATAGAGCCCCGAGCGGCGCATTAAATGAAATTCAAGCGCGATCAGGAATTCCGAAAGCGCATAGCGGGTGAGTTTCGTGATCTCGAGGAGTTCGGTTTCCGTCAGGCCGAAGCGCGAGGCCCAGATGGCGCTCATTACTTCGCGAACGGTTGTCTCGCCGTAATCGCGCTCCATGCGTTCGAGCACGGCCTGGAATAATTCGTTCTCGTCCTCGCAGCTTATATAAGTAGCAAGCCGCTCATCAAGCTCGCGATGCACGCCGAAGACGCGCAACTCTTCGAGAATCGTGCGAAGAAAGAGCGGGCTTTCGAGCCTAATGCTTCGGGCAATGACATCGAGCTGCTGCTCGGATAAATGTTTATGGTAGCGCGAAAGAAATTCTTCGCTGATGCGGGTACGCTGGCTGCCATCAAGCGACTTGATCTCAAGCTCCTGCCAGTTACGCTTACGAAGCTGATCAAGCGGTACTTCCGGCGTAGTGGAAATAATAAGCCGAACATTCGCCGGAATGAACTCGGGCAGCCAGTGCATCTCGGGGCCGATACCCGTAAGCTGATTAACGGCATCGATGGCAACGATAAACTTATCGCCGCTTTTTACTTTCGCAAGCCAACCGGGAAATTCTTCGGAGTATTTCTGATCGTCCGTCGGCAATTCATCGGGCAGACCGTAGCGCGACTTGATCTCGAGCATCACATGGCGCATGATGTCGATCGGGCTGCTCGCCGATGCAGCGGCACCGACGAAATGCCGCATCACAAAACCTTCCGGATGCAGTATCTTATACTCGCTCGTGAGATAGGCCATTAATGCACTCTTGCCAAGCCCTGATTTACCCCACACCAAAAGCGGCGCGCCATCACCGCCAATGAATTCTTCGAAGTGCCGGTAGTAATCCGGATTCGCGATATAGGCTTGTGTGCGGTTCAGTGCAAAGGCTTCATGCGCAAGCTGTTCGGATTCAAGCGGCGTAAGTTCTTTCTTCTGCGGCCAATCGCGATCGAGCACAGCAACGAGATCGGCATAGACTTGTTCGCCAAGTTCAACAGGTGTTGAGAATTCTTTATACGGTAGTTTCGAGCGAAGCGTCGCTTTTAAATTGTCGAATGGCTCCTGGTCAGCCTCAGTAATAAGATGGCGATTAGAAGTCTGTTCATAAATGAAGGCAGAGTGTTTGCTATCGTCACGCAATGCGCCGTGAGTGATCTCCATCTCGACGATGCTTTTATTCGCTTCAATATATTCAGCAAGCCAGGGATAGTGGCGAAGCGCATCAGGATCTTTCTCGATATCGGCAAGAGTTGGCCTCCACCCATAACGCATACCGAGGATGCCGATAAAATATGGCCGGCATCTCCCGATCTCATCGAGACAAATGCGAACGACTTTTCCCGAGCGCGCTTCTTCGGTAGTGATACCCCAGCGAAGATCGATCTCGGTGAATTCGACACCGCGCTCGCGGCAGAGTGCTCTGATGCGCGGAAATACTTTTTTAACAAGCTGCTCCCGCTCCGGCTGGAGGTCGGTGAAGGTCGAAGAAAGGAAAACTCGGAATTCGGCTGCTCGCATTGTGGGGATATGTTGCAGTGCAAAACTACGGAAATTGGGGTATGGGGTGTAGGGTTTGGGGTTGAGGGTTGGGGGTTGGAATAAAATAACGATGTCATTGCGAGGTACGAAGCAATCTAAGATGTCTCAATTGCAGGAAGCTCTATTCTTGCTTAGAGATTTCAGATTGCTTCGTTCCTCGCAATGACGATGAAAAATTTTTAGCTCCGTTAGGAGCGGAATGTTGGTAGCCCCGAGCGTGAGCGCGGAGTGAATTGATCACGAGGTATTTGGAGCTCCGTAGGAGCGAAATGTTAATTCTATTCGAAATAGGGTTTAGAATAACATGTCGCTCCTATGGAGCTTGATGATCCTATCTGATTGCTACCCCGGGCTTACGCCCGGGGCTACC
>DASTAO010000195.1:0-6757 GCA_035712525.1 Kapaibacterium sp. (SeqCode) | reverse complement strand
TGTCGCTTATAACAGGGTTCTTTCTCTATTGTGTTTTCTTATTGCATCGTTCGCTTAGTAGCGTTTTTATTCATGCTTCCACTTCGAGGTTCTTTTCTTTCTTTATACTTTTTTTATATTTGGTCGGACAGGTAACGCTATTTGTGCTTCTCTCAACGGTTACTCATTTTTGGCTTGAGTGGCAAGTAATTATATCTAGCATTTTAATTTTATCCTTCTTTTTTGCATCGCAGGCTGATTCACAGTGGTATGATACGTTACGGCAAGCTCTTCATCCAAGCATACGGTCGATAGTATTGCTTGCCGTGGCCGCGACGGTTGCTTCAGTGGAGATTCAGGAGAATACAGTCGATAAGATGATGGTTTCGGCTGAGCGAGAAGTAGAGCAATTAGCTGAACCTACTACTCGATCGGCGCAAAATCCGGCTTTATATATGGTTAGAGCACTTATTGCCAGAGTTGCCGATTCAACTACTTCGCCTAAAGTCATTAAGATCAAGACGCACCGGTTCATTGATTCTGTTTTGGCGCATCACCAAGATTGGGATATCTCACTCGATATAACTGCAAAGGGGAGTTCGCTCCCATTGCTTAAGATTCAAAGTCGCTATGATCTTACTCCCTCGGATTCTAACGGCGATTACAGGGTGCGGCAACTTACCGATGTAGCTATTTCTCATGCAGTACTATCCGATTCGATTTTGGGTTCTACTCAGCTACAAACCAAACGAACGGCATTAGTTTATTCACTTTCCATTTTGAAGCGTCGTGGACTGGGCTTTTTGCCATCCGGGCATTTGGATGATATAGGATGGAAACGTACGTCGCTGGATTCTGACATCGCCATACCATCAGGAATAATAGACCTTGATAATAGAACTCTGCTTAGCGGGAAGATCCCAGCTAAGATCAGTTATATGCTTGAGACTCCGAAAAGTACTTTGAGCGCTGGCATTACTTCGAAAACGATCGATGATGTTTCCTATTTAATTGTATTTCGGCCTGTAGTAGTACCGGATTCTTCGCGACAACTTGCTGCTGCCACTATCGCTTTACCCACATTTAAGCAATCCATAGATTCGGCTGCACCAAGTATACTTTTTTTGATTTTTGCCAGCGCTCTTATACTACTGCTAATTTTAAGTTGGCGATGGATACACCTGCAGAGTTTTCTTTCGCTTCAGGAAAAAACTCTGGTTACTTTATTTGTTATCGGGATAATTACTTCGCTGGTGTTTGCGAATATTATCAGGAAAGGAATTTCGACAGAATCAATTCGTGGATTTACGCAGCGATTAGAGCAGAAGAAAGAATTTTTATATTCCGAGCGCATCATTACTCTTCGTTCCGATTCCGTCTATATCTTTACTTCTCATTTGCATCAAGCAGCCGCTGCATTGAATTGCGACCTGGCCCTGTATGATGATAAGAATACCCTGAAGGAATCGACCTGCCGTACGTGCTATGACCTTTCCTTATTGCCGGTGACATTGCCGTCGACGATCGTCCAGCAGCTCTCGATACAATCACCGAGGCAGTTTGATGGTACTACTTCCATCTTGCAACAACCGGTTCGCTACTGGGCAACAGTACTTGAATCACCGTCTGTTGTAAAACAGCATGCTTATAAGTTACTACTGCTTCAAAAGGACGAAGCATATCCACAATTTCAGCAGGCAGTTGTTGCACGAATCTCGTCCGGGGTAGTGGGTCTGTTATTGCTAATAATAATTATCGCATCATATTTGTCGTATCGATTGGTCCGCCCAATTAATCAATTACGGATTGCGGCGCAGATAATTGCAACTAATAGTTTAGAAATAAGTCTACCCAAAAAACGAAGAGATGAGATCGGTGAAATGATCGAATCATTCGATAAGATGACATTCGAGCTTTCAAAAGGGCGTGAGCGGGTTGCACAATCTGAACGCGAAGGTGCCTGGAAAGAAATGGCTCGTCAGGTAGCACATGAGATCAAGAATCCTCTGACTCCGATGAAGCTTTCGATCCAGCATGTTCAGCATGCGTTCGAACATCAGGATACTAATTTCCAGAACATTTTCAAGAGGGTAGTTAAGACCTTAACCGAACAGATCGATGTCCTAACGCGCATTGCAACAGAATTCGCCCGTTTTGGTGAAATGCCTCGTCGGCGCTACACCTTCACATCTCTACCTCATATTGTCGATAGCGCACTCGCATTATTCGATGCCGAACGATCAAGGATCAGATTTGCGGTCGATATTCCCAAGTCGTTGCCGGCGATTTATGCCGATGAAGAAGAATTCAGAAGAACCTTAGTAAACCTCATTAAGAATGCCATTCAAGCAATTGACAAATGGGGCGTAATACTAATAACTGCCAGTGAACGATCGGGGCTCATCCATTTACAAATAACCGATTCCGGTGCAGGAATGAAAGAAGAGACCTTGAAGAAAGCATTCGATCCGAACTTCTCAACCAAGACAAGCGGCATGGGATTAGGGCTGGCCATTGTGAAGAAAACTATTACTGACATGAGTGGCACCATCCGAGTTGAAAGTAAACCCGGCGAAGGAACGTCATTCTTTATTGAGTTGCCTGCTCGAGGCGAACAGCCAACCGGTCACTCCTGATGAGTGTCAGGTCTTTTCATTGGCTTAGCGTACTAGGATGAGTTCGATCACTCTGGTGATAGTATGCTGAATGCTCAGTTTGTTATTTTGCCAATTCCTGAGCTACTGCAACCAGAATACGCTTATGAAGGCCGTCAAATGGGATTTCTTCATAGACTCTTGCTCCAGCAGCATTAAAATGTCCGTTACCTCCAAACTGTTTGGCAACTTCTGCCGCAGATCTATTTCCTTTTGAACGAAAGCTGATCTTCCATCCTTGGCGCAATTCTAAGATAAAGATAGAAAACTCGACGGTATCAACTTGCAAAGGAAATTGAACGAAACCATCGACTTCTTCTTCTATCGCGCCCGACTCTTTGAGATCCGATTGCATAATGGCTTGAGTAGCGAGCCGGTCTTCAAAAAAGAACTGCAGCGATGACAAACATTTTCCAATAAGCTTTACTCGTGAAGGCTTCGCCGAGTTGTAGGTTTCATCGTATGTTTTAACTGGATCAGCACCAAGATCAATCAGATCTGCACAGATACGGAAAATGTCCGAGTCGGTTCGTGGAAACCGAAAACTTCCGGTATCGGTCATAATGGCAGTATATAAACTCTGTGCTGCTTTAGGTGAAATATTTCCACCGAGTTTTTTTTTGGCTTCTGTTATGAGCCGGTAGACCATTTCACCGGTCGAGGTTGCATTGGTATCGATAAATCGAAGTTTTGCGAAATCCTTTGGTTCGAGATGATGATCAATAAGAACCGGATATTTATGGAGGGGGAAAAGATCAGCAAGTGATTTTGTACGAGCCGGATCGTTTGTATCCATCATTATAAAAACATCGGCATTGAGAATCTCCTCTTTATGCTTTTCCGAGGAATAATTTTGAAGGAAGGGACGCTCTTCGTCGAGGAAGGTATAATTTTCCGGAATAGGAGAGTGATTGTAGACGCCAACCGTTTTTCCGATACTCATCAGCCATTCGGCAAGCCCGATCTCGGAGCCGAGAGCATCACCATCGGGATTAATATGTGTCGTCAGGGCAAAAGAGTTTGCAGATGCTACTAGTTTGATAAAATCAGCCGGTTGGAATTCAAAAATGGTTGGATACATAGGGCGTAGCTAACAGTAGAGTGTTGCTCGCAGTTCGTAATGATTAAAACTGTACCCTAAGAGCAAGAGCAAGGTCGGTACGGGCTTCAGATGCGAATAAGTCGCCGAGATGGGCTGTGGCGACATCAACAGAAATGTGGTTAAAGAGCGTGGTGCCGACACCAATGGTTAGATCACTTTGCCCATGTTGGACGTAATAGCCGATTTCAGCTCGTAGGGAAGCGACAGAATTGTAATGCTCTCCTGAGATACCGAATCCAAGTCTTGGATGGCTGAGGCTGCCAACGACATCGGCCAGGCCGGCATCATATTCGATCGCTGCCTTTGAAGCGAAGAAAGGAAGCGACATTCCTGCCTGATCAAGATTGAGCATTGCGCCAAAACGGAACATCGTGGGCAGAGAGGTGGTGAATGAACTGATATGGGTTAAAATACCGGAAAGAGCCTTCAGCGAATCGTTTAGCTCGGAAATAGTACCACTCGATTTTATGTCACGATGAAGATTGTTAGCTACTCGTTCAGTTGCATTCGAAGACCAGGTGATACTGCCGATATCGCTAATAGAAGTGCCTAGACTTAAGCCAGGTATACCATCACTATTTGGAAAGAAATCGGCCGAAGCGCCAATATCCATCCCGACACCAGAGCCTGCTTGATTATTAGTAATAAACTTAAAACTGAAGCTGGTTGGGATATTCTTAGGATCAAAATCATTTGTATAGGCGGATTGCACTTTGTAATTCACATCGATTGATGTCCCGTTACTGATAGCCTTATAAGCAAATCTATTATTTTTATCGAGTCCGATATAGCCGGTACCGGAAACATATTTTATTGCTCCGCCAATCTTTAATGAACTCAGGAAATCTTTGCTGTGAAACATTTCTCTGGCATACGTCAATGTATATTCACTATACCACATGCCGGAAAAATCGAAGCCGGAATAGGAATTGGTGTATTGAAGCAATTGAGACTCAGCATTGATGAAGAAATTTAGAAACGCATCCGGAATATCAGTTCGCAATGCAGCATGGGTAGTCCAGGAAAAAGCCAACGTGCCAAGTTGGGGAACGACATAATCTATCGCGAGTATTTCGCCGTCGATTCTTCCGGACATTTTTTCATTGAGCAACAGATTCGAAATTCGTTTACGATCGGGATTGGATATATTACCGCCGTTAAGATTAAAAACACTTGCTAACGAATCACCCGACCAACTTGGGCCTTTATCGAAGCCAAATCCTGAAACAGGGAATACACTGACAACGAGCGAAGTGCCCGCTTCCGGAGTTATGCGCGAAGGATTAAGCCCGATGGCAGAAAGACCTTGAGAAGTAGTAACGTATGTTTTTCCCGCACCGTGAGCAATCGGCGAAAAATGTTCGTAGCCTTCTTGAGCAAAAATGGAAGCAGGGATCGTTACTAATAGCAACAAAAATGCAAATCTCATTCGCTTATTTTCCTTTCTGCATCAGTTGTTCGATCTCGGGTGCTGTTCTTGGCGAAGCCGACGATAAATTAACGGGGCCGTTCTTTGTGATTAGAATATCATCCTCTATTCTACATCCGATGCGCCACCATTTAGGATCGCAAGGGCTTCCTTCAGTGATGTATATTCCCGGTTCGACCGTAATGATACTGTTTTCCTGAAGTGGCTCTCCATAGACTCCAGCGTCGTGTACATCGAGGCCTAAGAAATGGGAAGTACCGTGCATGAAATATTTTCGGTATTCATCGGCCGACTTAATGATGCCAAGTTTCAGTAAGCCCTTTTGTACAACGGACACAGCCGCATTGTGTGGGGCTTTGAAAATATTACCAGTACGGGCAGCGGCAATGCCGGAGTCCTGTGCTTCGAGGACGATATCGTAAATGGCTCGCTGTTCGGCTGTGAAGTGTCCGTTGATGGGAAAGCTTCTGGTTACATCGGCTGAATAGCCATGGTATTCGGCGCCGATATCCATTTCGATGAAGTCACCGTTTTGAGTTTGGCGACGGTTGGTTTCGTAGTGAAGAATGGTTGAGTTATTTCCGCTGCCGACGATGCAGGGATAGCCCGTATATTCAGCGCCATTATTCATAAAGACATATTCGCCTAATGCCTGAATTTGATATTCATACCAACCCGGCTTCGCAGTCTTAATGATCTCATTGTGGCCCATGTTGGTGATGGAGATTACCTTGCGCATGATCGCCAGCTCTTCCGGAGTTTTTATCATGCGAAGTTTTCCCAAGAGGTTTTGCAGCGATGCTACCGTTATGTTTTTGTGTTTGCCGGCGAAGACTTGTTTTACATCTTGATAGTTATCAAATGTGCTATCGAGAAGTAAGTCCTGGACAGCTTCGTAATTCGGGCGGTAGTAAACAGTGTCGGTTAGTGAGAGTAGTGAATCTAAAATATGCGGAAAGGCTTCGATGGGATATGACTCCGTAAACCCAAGAATCTCTTTCGCGCCTTCGCTTCCTAGACGTGCGCCGGTCCAGGTTTCGCTGGCAGGGTCTTTTTTATCAACGAAAAGAATTTGCCGCGGTGTGCCGATCTTTGTTAAGAGCAGAACAGCATGAGGTTGGATGTGCCCACTTAGGTAATAAAAATTGGGGTCCTGATGGTACTCATACATTACATCGTTCGAGCGGCGTTTTGGGAGTGCGGCAGGGAAGATGGCGATGGTTCGTTCTCCCATATACTTCAGAACGGAGTCTCGGCGGCTTTTATGGAAGGCTGGGCTTAGACGATCAGGGTCGTACTGAGAATATTTATCGGAGACGGGTAATTGTTGCGCATTGACTGTGGCAGCCAATGATAGGAGAAGAAGAAAAAGAGAGATGTGGGTTTTTCTCACTAAATATTATCGATCTCTTCGGCGAGTTTAAAATCAGCATCGGTTATACCGCCGGCAGAATGAGTGGCAACCGAGACGAGCACTTTCTTATAGTCGTGAATGAAGAGATTCGGATGATGGTCTGCCACTTGCGCGATCTCGGCTATTTCATCCACGAAGTCGATCGCAGCTTCCCAATCGGCAAGGACATATTCCTTCTC
>DASTAO010000194.1:0-13610 GCA_035712525.1 Kapaibacterium sp. (SeqCode) | reverse complement strand
ACGATCAACTAACACCGATTGGTATAGCGGATCATCGCTTCTTGAAATACTCGAAGCAATACCAAATAGATCAGCCGAGAGTACTACCGGGAGTTTCAGTGTGCAATACCCGATAAGTGACACTGGCTCTCTCTACGGAGGGCGTATTCTCTCAGGCTCGCTCCAAGCAGGCGATTCGCTTACTCATGTTCCTTCGTTAAAAAAAGTAGTCGTCTCAGGACTGAGCTTAGCGAATGAACAGTTCATACAAGCTACCGCTCCTTTTTCTATTAATATAGAAGTATCGGCGGGCTTTCCTATTAACCGCGGCGATCTCTTATTAAAAAAAGAAGAAGCCCTTACCCTTTGTACTTCTGCGAAGGCAACCTTATGTTGGCTTGACGAATCACCACTGATCGCGGGACGCAGCTACCTCTTTCAGCAGAATGCAAAAGTTGCAGAGTGCACCATCACTTCCATCGAGTCATTACTCGATGTGCGAACAAATAAGAGTCAACCGGCTACTAGTCAAGAACTCCAGCAAAATAACATCGCAACAGTGACGATTCTTTTTTTCGAGCCCTTATATCTTGAACGCTATACCGATAGCAGGCTGCTCGGTTCAGGGATCATCATCGATCCGACGACAAACGCTACTGCCGGAGCAATACTAATAGAAGATCTTACAAGGTGAACACCACAAGTGGAATAACGATCTGGCTTACCGGCCTTAGTAGTGCTGGCAAAACGACAATTGCCAGAGCGCTTGAAAAAGAATTGGTTGCTGCCGGCAACCGAGTTGAAGTTCTTGACGGCGATGAGATCAGGACTATCTTAGGTAACACCTTAGGCTTTAGCAAAGACGATCGCAATGAGAACATTCGCCGCATCGCCCACATCGCTTCGCTACTAACGAAACACGGTGTCACGACGATCGTCTCGGCGATCTCACCGTATCGAGCTGCCCGCAACGAGGCAAGAGAAAAGATCGGAAGATTTATTGAAGTATATGTCAATGCGCCGATCGAGATCTGTGAGAGCCGCGACGTAAAAGGATTGTATAAAAAAGCTCGCTCTGGTGAGATCGCACAATTCACTGGCATCGACGACCCATACGAATCGCCACTCTCGCCGGAAGTAGAATGTCTTACCGGTCAGGAAAGCGTAAGAGAATCAGTTTCAAAAATTATAGCATTCATTAAACAGTTGTATTGATATTCATGTCAGCAGGATGGAATGAATTTTACAAGGTAGTGCTCAACGATCCGGAGTTAATATCGAAACTTCGAATAGCCACAACAGACGGTGAACTCATCGAACAAGTGGTTGCCGAAGCAATGAGTCGCGGGTTTACAGTATCGGCGAATGAAGTGCATGGTTCGCTGATTTCGCAACGCAGAATCTGGATCGAACGATGGATAGACAGGTAATGGATAAACCGACGATCGATCTTACAGGGTGGATGCCTATCCGATTTTATTGGCAAGAGAATGCTCCCGTCATCGATTGGATCTATCTCGATGGCACTCGCTTCATTGAACCGTTCTTCGAACAAACTATCGATGGCATGATGATGCAGACGCCGTTTAATAGATTATTCCGTCATCAAACTTCAGTTGACATCCTGCTTGATTGGCAATCCCGACGTCCTGGTGTTAAACCTTCCGGTTTTATTTTTCATCTTTCGCGCTGTGGCTCGACTCTTATCACTCAAATGCTTGCCACGAGCGATCAGCATGTGGTTCTTTCAGAACCGGGGCCTGTCGATTCGGTGCTCCATGCTCATTTACGTAACCCAGCCGTTTCCAATAGCGAACGAATGACTTGGGCGCAGGCGATGGTCAGTGCAATGATGCCGGCACAGGACTCCGGCCTCAAAGGATTTATCAAATTCGATAGTTGGCATACAGCTCACTTGCCGCTATTGAAAACGGCATTCCCCGATGTGCCAATGATCTTCTTATATCGCGAACCTATCGAAGTGCTGATCTCGCAATTAGCTCGTCGAGGCAGCCAAACGATCCCAGGCTATTACACAGCAACAGCCCTCGGCCTCGACCTTATGACTGCGATGCAATTGAGTGCTGAGGAATATTGCAGCAGAATTCTACAAAAAACCTGTGAATGTGTTCTCGCGGATAATACCGCAGATTCCATGCTGCTAATAAATTACACTCAATTACCTGAGTTTGTATTCAAGAAGATACTCCCATTTTTTGGAGTAACGCTCAGCGATACTGAGATCGAACAAATGAAACGATCGACAACCAGAGATGCAAAAGATCCGCACTTTTCATTTTCGCCGGATAGTGCACGTAAGCAATCGGAGGCGACTCCAGAATTACGGGCTATAATAGATAGGCTCGTAACCCCCTTGTATGCCGAATTAGAGTCCATTCGTCTAAAGCAACAATAGAAAACAGAATCAAGAAGAGCATTGTTGTCCGACTACCATGAAGACTAAGCCTGGCAAGGTTTTTCATCACCCGCTTATTATCAGGATCACTCACTGGTTAAACTTCATCGCACTTGGTGTTATGGTTTCGAGCGGGCTGCGGATCTTCAATGCCTCACCGCTATTCAACTATAGATTTCCCCATTGGGCAACTCTCGGCGGTTGGTTAGCCGGCGCCCGGTTATGGCATTTTGCAGCGATGTGGTTCTTTGCCATTAATGGAATGATCTTCGTCGTGTATAATATTCTATCTCGCCATGGACGCGAAACGACGATCTTTCGCAAACGTGATATCTCCGGGATTCTGCCGATGATAAAATACTATCTTCGAATTGAGAAAAAGCATCCTGAGGTAAAAAAATATAATCCACTCCAAAAGCTTGCTTATACTTCGGTACCCATTCTTTCGATCGGTGTTATACTCTCAGGCCTGTCGATGTATATGCCGGTAACACTGCAATGGTTGGCCTTCATTTTTGGAGGATACGAACCGGCACGCTGGTTTCATTTTATGTTCATGTCCTTGCTGGTAGTGTTTTTTATCGGGCATCTCGGAATGGTTATCGGTGCCGGATGGTGGAATTTCTGGTCGATGATTACCGGTTGGATGCGCATACCAAAAGAACAACAGTCGTGAGACGACTCGGATCGTTTGCCAATGAAAAGAACTCAACGGAACAGACTTATACTTTTTTCGCTCGTCGCGGCAGCAGCCATAGTATACGTCCTCCTCGACCGGCCATCGAAGCAATCGGCACCACAGCAGGCATCGATCTCTTCGCATCCGAATGCCCCGCAAACCTTTCATGGTATTCCACCGGAAGGCATCGGCGGCGACCCAATTTTAAATCGCCAGAAAAATCGGTGGACTGCACCTGATAGTCTAAAAGAGTATTCTATTGCTGATATTTCTTCATTCCCCCATCAAGAACTTGATATTGCCGGTAAAAAGCATCGGGATAACTGGAGTCCTTCTGCAATGACTCAGGTAGATCAAGCCGAACGACTTGGTGTTCGTACCGAAGGCTACCTGATCTCTGTCAAGCAAACCGGGCCGGAAACCTGTAATGGCAAAAATGACTCGCTCAGGGATTTCCATATTTGGATCGGGGCCTCCGCTGATGACAACAAATCAAGCGGCCTCATTGTGGAAATGACGCCGTATTATAAAGAACTACATCCCGAATGGCGATTGAGATATTTACAAGCCCTTTGCGAACGCCATTCGAAAGTCCGGGTCAGCGGTTGGGTGCTATGGGACGAAGAGCACCCGGAGGAGGTAAATAGATCAAGAGGTTCGCAGTGGGAAATACATCCGGTTTCGAAATTTGAAGTCTATACCTCCGGCTCCTGGAATGACTTACGCGAAGATGTTTCCGAACGGTAACGAATGTTCATATTCTCACGTTAAAAAGCTTTATTACAACCGTATCTACTTGCATGAAACTTCTCATTCTATCATATTTATGTTTGGGTCTTGCCGGCTCTGTTTTTTCGCAGAATAAAACTACTCCGACACCCAAGCCAGGCCGCAGTATTGCCCCAGCAGTTGTATCTTCATCATCGTCCGTAACGATGAAAGATAGCGTCGAATTTACTAAAGTATTCAAGGAGTTTTACCCTTTCGTTGCACCGACCAAGCCGGTTCTCGTTGAAGCTCATGAATATTTTGCTCGCATCAGCAAGACGTTTAAGATGCAAGGAATTGATTCGGCAAAGGCGGCTGAAGTTGCCTTCGCTAACCTCGATACGAATGCTCACTACAAAACGTATTACGACGTTTATAGTCATAATCTGACGACCAAAGAGCTTAAAAAATATTTAGAATTTCTTAAAACTCCTGAAGGTAAAAAGGTGATAGCTGTTCTGCCTCAGTTGCAGCGTGCTTCCTCGGATGCAACGAACTACGTCTCGCGCGCCGTTAATACGAATCTGACCCCCATTCGCCAGGAGGCCCGCCAGAAAATGATGAAAGAGAATCCGCCGACCATGGGAGGACAAGTACCTCAGCGTGATTCTACCGGCCGTATGATGCCACCGAAACGCCCGTTAATGCCGAAGATGACACCCGCGCCTGTTGATTCTACGCAACCTCATTAATGAGTTCGATCTGTGTCTTCGATTCCGGTATCGGCGGGCTAACCGTCGTAAAAGAATTATTTAAGTTATTACCTCACGAGCGGATCGTCTATTTCGGCGATACCGCTCGCGTACCGTATGGCTCGAAGTCAGTCGAGATCATCCGCCGCTACGCTGAAGAAGACACCGAATTATTATTACAACATCAGCCGAAGCTGATCATCGTCGGCTGTAATACGCTTAGTGCAGTCGCTCTTGATGTCGTAAAAGCAACAGCACGCGGCATTGAAGTAATTGGCATGATAGAGCCGGCTTGTGCAGAAGCGCTGAATGCAACGAAGAACGGTCGCATCGGTATCATCGGTACTGAAGCTACCATTGCGAGTAAGGCGTACGACATAGAACTTCAGATTGAGGCCAATAGACTTTCTGCCAAGATCGAGACCTTCTCGCAAGCCTGCCCACTCTTCGTGCCATTAGCCGAGGAAGGTTGGGGCGATCATAAGGCTGCCGAGCTTATTGCTGCCGAATATCTTGCTCCGTTAAAAGAAGCGAATGTAGATACGCTTATTCTTGGCTGCACTCATTATCCCGTTTTGAAAGACATCATCGCAAAAGTAGTCGGCGATGGTGTTACGCTTGTTAACTCCGGTGCTGCCTGTGCCCGGTTGGTAAAAAGCGAACCTACTTCGATCTCACAGCCAGACCATCTGCTTATGGTAAGTGATATCCCTCGTAAATTTCAATCGTTGGGCGAGCGGTTTCTTGGTTATTCAATGCCCACCGTTCGGCAGGTCGTTTATAAAGAGGCGTGGGTAGCGATCTAAAGAGTTATTCGTAGATTTGCACCGATGGCAAAAGCACCACAAGCTCCTAAACCCTCGGCAAAAAAAACTATTCCCTATAGTCTCATCGGCCTTCTTGTTATTGCCGTAGGCCTTGTTCAAGCCATTGTCTTACGCTGGGTTTCTGATGATTCATTCATTACATTCCGATACGTAAAAAACTTCGTCGATGGCAATGGTATTGTCTATAATATCGGTGAGCGGATAGAGGGGTATACTCATTTTTTGTGGCTGCTGATCCTATCGTTCACAAAACTCATCGGCTTCGATCCGGTAATTGCAAGCATGTGGATCGGTGTCGCTTGCTTTGCGCTGCTACTTACTATTTACCTCCGCATTTCATATAAAGAGCAAACAAGTAGTTCGTATCTCCCACTTGTTGCGATCTTACTTGCCCTGAATTACGACATGCTTGTCTGGGTAACGGGAGGCCTTGAAACATCACTCTATACCCTTCTCATCTCCGTAGCATTCTACTGTTGGTTTTATACCAAGTTGCCGCAACAGCGAAAACTACTCCTAGTCGGAAGTCTCTTACTACTAACAGCCTTGACCAGGCCCGATGGCGCGTTATTCACCATTACCGGAGCGATATTATTAGCGGGCAAGAATCTCAAAGAAAACAAATCTATTGCGCTATCGTTAAAGGAGGTCACTCTATTGCTCTTGCCTTCAATTATTATTGGTGTACCGTACTTGCTTTGGAAGTACAATTACTACGGAGATATCTTCCCAACCACGTTCTATGCAAAGTCTGGTGATGAAAATTATTTCGGCCAGGGATTTTTCTATATTTTCCTGTTCTTCAAAGTCTATTTTACGCTTGCCCTTTCATTGATCGCTTTCGGGATATGGTACTTCATGAAACGGCCTCGCCCGGCCGAAGCCATCCATAACACGACCGCAGGTTCTCCGATACTCACTGCCATTATTCTTGTCGCAGTTTATTTTATTATCTATATAGCAAAAGTCGGTGGTGATTTCATGTTCGCGAGGTTTATCATCCCCGTTCTGCCACTGATATATTTTATTGTTGAGCGATCTCTCGATCGAGCTGACTTCATCACACCCTTATATAAATGGGGTTTCCCTATAGTGCTAATTGGCATGGTAGTATGCGAAGGCCATTTCATTCGGACAAAAGTATTATTCCATTATGATGTAAATTCTAATCAGCTCGAAGGTGATTGGGGCAACGAAGAAAATCCCGGTGAAGTCCGCGGTATTGCGGATGAACGGTGGGTATATCTGCGCGAGCGGTTCACCTTAAATGGAGAGAAGCGCAGTTCGATCGATGTCTATTCCGAAGTCGGTAAATTTCTTGAGCCATACTTTCACGATCTTCCGGTAACGGTAGCCATTGGTGGTGCACAGAATTCTATCGCATATTATGGCAATTTCCATAACGTCGTTAACGTCTATGGCCTGACTGATAAAGAGATCGCTCATGCCCCGATCGCAAAGCGCGGCCGTATCGGCCATGAGAAAAAAGCTACACTCGATTACTTAACGGGCCGCGATGTCAATTATTATTTCTTCGACATCACCGATAAACTGCCAAATCCAATGCCTTGGGATCTCGCCGTTTTTTCATTGCCGCAATATGGGTTGTATCTGACAGCAAGAGTTGTTACTTATAATAAAGAAATAACTCAAGAGCTAACTAAACGTTTTGCTAATTCTAGTGTACCCGTCGGTCTTCAACGATACGAGCAGATCATCCCTAAATATATTCAGAAAGTGCTGCCAACATTACCGCCGGATCAAGCCGAGGAAAATCACAAGCGAATGAATCAGCTTTATTTCCGAAAATACCCGAACCCCGAAGCACAGCATGAGATCGATTCGATCATGTCCGAAAAACGGAAATAACGAATTCTCAATTCTTCATTTTCAATTCTCAATTCTTCCGTAGTTTTGTTCTGCGTATTTCATTAACGTCGCGTAACCCTCTATGCCAGTAAGTGGTGTTTCCATCGGCATTATCATTGCCGCCTTCTTTTTCCTCATTTTCATGCTTTGGATGGTGCCGGTTGGTCTTTGGATCACGGCGATCTCCTCCGGCATAAAAGTCCGCATTTTTGGCGATTTAGTTGGAATGCGTTTCCGAAAAGTACCACCCGATGTGATCGTCCGTTCAAAAATCACCGCTCAAAAAGCAGGTATCCCAGTCGAGATCCCGAAACTCGAAGCCCATTATATGGCAGGCGGTAATGTCATTAAAGTCGTCAATGCACTCATCAGTGCTCATAAAGCAAATATCGATCTTGATTTCGATCGGGCTACAGCTATCGATCTTGCCGGCCGCGATGTGCTCGAAGCCGTAAAACTTTCCGTCAATCCAAAAGTTATCGAAACCCCTCCGGTCGCTGCTGTTGCAAAAAATGGTATTCAGGTCACGGCCGTTGCTCGTGTTACGATCCGTGCTAATATAGAGCGCCTCGTCGGTGGTGCCGGTGAAGCAACGATCTTAGCCCGCGTCGGTGAAGGTATCGTTACCACGATCGGCTCGAGCCAGTCGCATAAAGAAGTGCTCGAAAGTCCGGATAATATTTCAAAGACCGTTTTGAATAAAGGTCTTGATTCCGGTACGGCGTATGAAATTCTTTCGATCGACATTGCCGACGTTGATGTCGGCCAGAACATCGGGGCAAAATTGCAGAGCGATCAAGCCGAAGCCGAATTAAAGATCGCTCGTGCTAAAGCAGAAGAACGCCGCGCCTCTGCTATTGCTTATGAGCAGGAAATGAAAGCGAAAGTCCAGGAGATGCGTGCCAGAGTTGTTGAAGCAGAAGCCCAGATCCCGATGGCAATGGCAGAAGCCTTCCGTGGTGGCCGTCTTGGTGTGATGGATTATTATAATATGCAGAATGTCCAGTCCGATACCGCAATGAGAAAATCCATTGCTGAGAGTTCATCGCCAGATATGGGAGCAGTTGGCGGTACGGCTACGACGGGGAATGCTTAAAATTTAATAATAACTTAACAGTTATACGGCTTCACCTTGGAGTTACGCTACCATAAAATGCTTCTATTTCATGCTAGCAGTAATACTGGGTATGGCTAATGGTGGTTGTATCCATCAACCTGTTTCGGTGCCAATTGAAGGTGATACGGCTGCCGGCGTTTCTTTCTCCTATCAGATACTCCCTATCATTGAGAGCAGTTGTGGAGTAACTACCTGCCACGATGCGGCAACGCATGAAGCAGGTCTCACTCTTTCTTCATACGATGCCATACGATCCATTGTTCGAGCAAGTGATACTTCTGGAAGTTTGTTATATCAGCGGATAATGGCTTTAGATACCAGTCTGAGAATGCCGAGGCCGCCCGAACTCGCATTAACCGATCTGCAAAAACAACTACTTAAAAACTGGATCCTCCAGGGTGCAGCAAATACGTCCGATCCGAACAGTGCCATTGATACAACATTCGTTTCGTACCATACTTCGATCGTTCCGATCATCGAGATCCATTGCAGGGGATGCCATAACTCCTTCGATCATGCCGGTCATTTTGATGCGACTAATATCAATCACCTCCGAAGCTTTGCCTCTGATGGTACACTACTTGGTGTCATCACCCATGGTGAATACTATCAGGCAATGCCACGAAATGCAGATACCCTTGGCCCAATGCTTTCTGCTTCCGATATTGCACTGATCAGGGCGTGGCTCGATCAGGGTGCCCTTGATAATTGATCTGATAAAATGTAAGGTCCTCTCTGCATCGTGCGAACTATGAACCATCCGTAAATGTCTTGAAGCTGTATTACACATTTTTCAGCTATTATAAACGGTGCTTATTCGCTCTATTTCCGGACTTCGTGGCATTACCGATACACCCGACGGCCTAACCGATGAAGTCATTAATGATTATGTCTCTTCCTTTGCGACAATGCTCGGTGGCTCGGGTATTATTGCTCTTGGCTTTGACGGACGCCACGGAGGTAAGCGCATTTATGAATTGACAAGCGAAGCACTCCGTAAATCAGGCTGTGATGTTCTTACGCTCGGTATGGTCCCCACGCCAACAGTAATGTTCGCTGCCGAAACAAAGAATGAAGTTGTCGGTGGAATATCCGTAACAGCAAGTCACAACCCACAGCAATGGAATGGACTAAAATTCATCAATGGAAAAGGGCTTTTCCTCGATGCCGAAGAAAACAATGAGCTGTGGGGGCTTGTCTATTCGAAAGGCTGGCATCATCATCTTGCCCATGGGAAAACGATCGATGGAGCAGTGGTGGTGAATGCTCATATCGATACGGTACTGTCGATTCCGTTTCTTGCCTTAGATCAGATCAAAGACAGAAATTTTAAAGTTGTTCTCGATGCCGTTAATGCCAGTGGTTCGTTCATTCAGCAGCAACTACTTGAAAAACTTGGTGTGAATTCAGTAGTCGGGGTTGCTACTGATGGCACCGGCATCTTTCCGCATACTCCGGAGCCGATACCCGAAAATCTTACCTTCCTCTGCGACGAAGTCCGCAATCATCACGGCGACATTGGCATCGCCGTCGATCCCGATGCCGATCGCTGCGTACTGATCACCGAAAAGGGAGAGCCATTCATCGAAGAGAATACGATCGTCTTGGCTATTGAGGAAGTACTTTCTAATTCTGCTGCGGCACAGTCAGTTGTCGTAAATCTTTCAACTACCCGTGCTGTCGAAGACATTGCAGCGCTATATCGTGCCAGCGTTTATCGCACGCCTGTCGGCGAGATAAATGTCGCAAAGAAGATGCTCGAAACTTCAGCGATCATTGGCGGCGAAGGCTCCGGGGGCGTGATATTTCCACAAGTACACATCGGCCGCGACTCGCTTGTTGCTGTAGCCCTGGCATTAAGCAATCTTGCCAGAAGCGGCATGAGTGTTTCGGAGAAGAAACAGTCGTTGCCGCAATACGAGATCGTCAAGGCAAAGAAAACATTACAGGGCTTGCCTCAAGCCTGGGAAGAGATCGAAGCCATCAAGACAAAGCTACTCCCAAAAGCAACTGATATCAATGACGAAGACGGCCTCAGAATGGAATTCGGCAATAAGTGGCTGCACGTCAGAGTCTCTAATACCGAACCGATCATGCGGTTTATTGCTGAGGCACCAAGCAAAGTTATTGCAGAGCAGATTATTAGCGAAATTTATTAAATCAACCATATGTTGAAAAAAATGACTTTTTACGACATATCTATGCTAACATGTCATTTACTGCGACATATCCCCATAAGCTGTCGAATTTACCGCCTAAAATTGATTACTTTGACCAACGAATAGTCCGAGAGCTACTTATGGCTCGATCGGAATTGGGAGAGTTAAATGGATATTCCCATCGTATGCCAAATCCAATGTTACTTCTATCTCCAGCCATTGTCAGAGAATCCGTGGCTAGTTCAAACATTGAAAATATAAATACAACAGTAGGCGAAGTGCTGCAAGCACAATTATTTCCGGAAATAGAACGGCCAGAAAGCAATAAAGAAGTATTACGGTATCGCGAAGCATTAATAGCCGGCGATGAGCTACTTAAGAAATTTCCAATAAGTGAAAGACTCGTTAATAGAATTCATGACATTTTAATACCTGGTCCTTCGGGAGGAATAAGAAAAATTCAAAATAAAATTATTAATACAAAGACAGGAGAAATAATATATACACCTCCAGCGGCTAACGAAATACCAGATTTATTAAAACACCTAATGCAATTTTGTAATAAAAATAATGATATTGACCCATTACTAAAAACTGCGTTGGTTCATTATCAGTTTGAGGGAATTCATCCGTATTTAGATGGTAATGGACGTACCGGAAGGATTCTGATGGTACTAATGCTAAAACAGTATGAAATATTAACTATACCAGTTTTATTTATTAGTGGTTATATAGAGAAAAGACGTTCTCAGTATTACAACTTATTACTTGATGTAACAAAAGAGCAAAATTGGATCGAATTTTTGCTATTTATTATTAGAGGTTTTCGTGAACAAGCAGCTGAAACAAAACAACTTTTATTCCAAATTTCAGCATTATTAGAGGAATTTTGTCAAACTGTAAAAAGAACCCATCCGAAAATTTATTCATATGATCTTGTAGAAACAATCTTCACGTTTCCTGTCATCACGCCAGCAAAGTTATCAGAAGTCTTATCTATACACCGAGCTACAGCTTCTCGTTATCTAGCAACTCTCAGTAATGCAAAAATCTTGACAGATTCAATTGTAGGGAAATACCATCTATACATTAATAAAAAATTGATTTCTCTTTTAAATGGATAATTATCTGTAACATTTGTGCGCGAAAGAATAAATTCTTAATTCTCCGTCCCACATTTTTCCCGAACCATTCCGCCCTATTTGGGCATATTAGGGGCATAGGATTGCTGCAGTGTCGTTTTTACGCAATATATTCAAACCCGGAGAGTACGAGCAGACCCCTGAGGACAAGCAAGTCCAGCAGGAGCTGATCTCGCGTGGTGCCATTCCCGAGCACGTCGCCATCATCATGGATGGTAACGGCCGTTGGGCTGAAGAACGCCGCTTTCCACGCGTTGCAGGCCATCAGGCCGGTATTGCCAGCGTCCGCGATATTACCCGCGCTGCCCGAGAACTGGGCATCCGATACATTACCCTCTATGCCTTCAGCACCGAGAACTGGAAACGGCCTCGCAAAGAAGTAGCAATGCTCATGCGCCTATTGCGTAAGATGCTTCATGAGGAGCTTGAGGAAATGCGCGATAATGGGGTTCGGCTCAATACCATCGGCCAGACAAATGCTCTGCCGAAAGAAGTACAGCAGGATCTCTTCAGTGCGATTGACGATACTTCCGGTAATACTCGCTTAACATTGACCCTTGCCCTTTCGTATTCAGGTCGTTGGGACCTGGTGCGAGCAATGCAGCTCATGGCGCTTGATATCCGCCGTGGAAAACTTTCTCCCGAAGATGTAACCGATCAGCTCGTCAAGTCGTATCTCACCACTGCCGATCTGCCGGATCCGGACCTGATGATAAGAACCTCAGGCGAAATGCGGCTTTCGAATTTCCTGTTATGGGAAATGGCTTACAGCGAAATGTATATCACCAAAGTGTATTGGCCCGATTTCCGCCGTGAACATTTATATGAAGCCATCCGTAACTATCAAGGCCGTGAACGCCGTTATGGCATGACCGGCGCACAAGTAAAAGGCGACGATGTTCCCAAAGAACATGAATCGTATATTCAACAGATCGTCGGGTCGCTCACCAAACGAAAAGACTAACTTGGCTGCTGCCAATATCTATACGGGCAATTAACAATCACCGAATGAAATTTTTAGTATTCTCGCTCTTATTTTCTGTTCTTGCCATTACGTCGCTTCGCGCTCAGGCTCCGCAAGAGCAGCAGTATGTCGTTCTTGGTATTACGGTCGAAGGTAATACCAATGGCAATGCTGAGACGATCATCGCCCAAAGCCAATTACAAAAGGGCTCGAAGTTTACCTTACCAAGCGAGGATTTCCGCCATGCGATAGACCGGCTTTGGCAGCAAAACATTTATAGCGATGTTCACATCGATGCCTCCAAGCTTTCTCCGCAAGCTGACGGTACGATTGGTGTCTTCCTCGTCATTAAAGTAAAAGAATTTCCAAGGGTCGATTCGGTAGTTATTCAGGGAAACCAGCATTTCAATCGGACCGATATCGAAAAGAACTACACCTTCTATAAGAACCAGTTCTTACGTCCGTGGGATATTCAAACAGCTAAACAGAAGATCAAAGCTGCCTATATCAAGGATGGATATAATTTCGTCCAGATCAATACTGAGATCATCGACCGTGGTGAGGGTAAATCCTGGTTAGTATTTAAGATCAATGAAGGTACTGAAGTAACTGTCCGTCATATCGACTTTACGGGAAATGAAAAACTTTCATCCGCCAACCTTCGCTCCTCTATGGACGATACTCACGAAAAGCGCTGGTGGAAGATATTCACCAGTGGTTCGTACGACGAGCGAAAATATGAAGAAGATAAGCAAAAGATGCTTGCCTTCTACCGCTCCAAAGGCTTTCGCGATGCCAGCATTATTTCCGATTCAGTATGGGTTACTGAAGGCTCAGATCTCAGTATTTTAATTCATCTCTACGAAGGCCCGAAATATTATATCCGCCATATTTCAATTGTCGGCAATGAGGTTTTTAGTGAGCCGGAAGTCCGTTCTGCGCTTGGCTTTCGAGATGGCGACCTCTATAACGTAGAGAAATTTGAGCTTAACATGAAA
>DASTAO010000193.1:0-5072 GCA_035712525.1 Kapaibacterium sp. (SeqCode) | reverse complement strand
CTTTGCTCGGGACACGGCGCGTTATCTTTGCCAATCGCTTTGCATCGGCAAGACTATCGTTGAGACCTTGAAATAAAATATACTCGTAGGTGACCGGTATCTTTGTTCGCCGATAATATTCTTCCATTGCCGAAATGACATCATCGAGACGATGCTTTTTATTGATCGGCATCAGCTTGGTACGAAGATCGTCAGTTGTAGCATGAAGTGACAGAGCGAGCTTCACTCCAAGACCTTCTTTTGCAAACGATACTATCTCTTCAGGAAAGCCGCTTGTGGAGACAGTGATTCGTTTCGCCCCTAATATCTCTAGTTTTTTATCAGTTAAAATTCGAAGCGAAGCAATTACATTATCGTAATTGAGTAGGGGTTCGCCCATTCCCATATAGACAACGTTCGTGATCGTTTCGCCGCTCGAACGTTCGACTTCGAAAAACTGAGCGATGATCTCAGCAACAGTAAGATCACGCTTTAACTTAAGCGTTGCCGTTGCACAAAATTTGCAATCAAGCGGGCAGCCTACCTGAGTCGATAGGCAGATTGTCTTTCTCCTGGCTGCACCGTGAGCATCTCGCATTTCGCTTGGGATCAGCACCGATTCTATTGTGCAACCATCGCTAAGCTCGAACAGGTATTTGATCGTCCCATCGACGCTTCTTGATTCATGAGTGATCTTCGGCTGCGAAATTGGAAATGCTTCGGCGAGCTTCATCCGCAATTCACGCGGCAGCTCCGTCATTTCATCAAACGAGCGAATGCGTTTGCCGTAAAGCGCGTTGTAAACCTGCGTTGAGCGATAGCGCGGCAACTCGGGATCGAAGCGTTTTAATTCAGCTTCGATCTCGGCTTCGGAACGTCCGAAAAGGCTATGCGGCTGCGTTTTCTTGCTCATTGCAGAGTATTAACAACCGTCACTCACTTGTAATGCCGCATCCGATCAGTTCATCGCCGATCTTTCGCTTTCGAAACGAAGCTGAGCAAGAAGCACTGCGTGCCTGGTGTAAGAATCTGAAAGGCAATCAGAAGCAGCTTGTTTTTACCAACGGTGTCTTCGATCTCTTGCATCGCGGCCATGTGCATTACCTGCTGGAAGCGAGAAATCTTGGCGATGCGCTTATTATCGGAGTGAATGCGGATGCTTCCGTGAAGCGCCTTAAAGGTGATAGCCGCCCGATCCAAAATGAAGAAGATCGCGCTTATATTCTCTCCTGTTTGAAGGCCTGTGATGCAGCCGTTATTTTTGATGAAGATACTCCGCTTGAGTTAGTTACTGCGATTATTCCGGATGTCCTCGTCAAGGGGGGTGATTATGAAATTACCAATATTGTCGGCAGAGACGTTGTCGAATCGAATGGCGGAGTTGTGAAGACGATACCGATCGTCGAAGGACGTTCCACAACTAATATTGTTCAGAAAATGAAATCGTAGCCATTGCAAAAACTTATAGCAAGAGCCGCTCGACCGGTTTGCCCCCAATGATATGCGATTCCATAATTTCATAGACATCGTTTACGGTAACGTGACTGTACCAAATACCTTCAGGATAGACTACTACTGCTGGACCTTGAGCACACTGATCTAAACAACCTGCTTTATTCGCCCTCGCTTTTCCTTTTAATCCGCGTTTTTTTATTTCGTCTTTAAAACGAAGTCGAATTTCTTCGCCGCCTTTTAACGAGCAGCAGCCACGCGGATCGTCAGGATCACGAAGGTTTTCACAAACGAAGATGTGATGCTCAAATGCGGGCATAATTAGCGGAGGTCGGTAACCTTAATGCCTTTTGCCGGCTTATAGGCGAACTTCGGAGCTTTTTTCATCGGCTTGATCTTGACGTTCAGCATCTTCAGATCGCCACGGCTGGAATTCGCAACAATCGATTTGATTTTAAATGTCTTCGCAGTTGGATCAATGTTGAAGGTAATCGAATTGACATTGCCGGCATTCGCAAATATTGAAGAGACATTTGCGTTGGGAAAGAACGTAAGGGCGTTGCCTTCCTTTAAGGAGCTATAATTATGCGTAAAATCGAGTAAGGACTGGGCATTGATCGTCGATTTTTTCGCGCTATCGATAACAACCTTCTTCTCTTTTGTAAAGACGTGCCAAACTGTTTTTCCGTCGCTGATGAATTGTTCGGTCGGTGTTGTGAGCTTGTAGGAGCCAGTCGTTGGACCGAGTGTCATTGAAAAATTCTTTCCTTCAGCGGTAAAAGTGATCTCGACGGCAGTCGATGATTTATAAAGCGCTTCTAATTTAGCAGTCCATTCAGCAGCCGTTTGTGCTGTCGCAATAAGCGGAGTGAACGCTACGAGTAATAATAATTTATAGATAGTATTTTTTAATGTCATTGCTTTTTTCTGTCCATTCTTCGGATGTAATGGCAAAGATATGAGTGTCCGCCCATTTGCCTCCCTGAAATAAAGCGCGGAGAGCTGTACCCTCAAACCGAATGCCAAGCTTCTCAACAACTCTCAGGCTCGCAACATTCTCTGGGGCGATCCAGATCGAAATGCGGTGCAATCCTAACCGCTCAAACGCAAAGCCCAGCATTGCTGCTGTTGCCTCGGTGGCGTAGCCATTATTAAGCCAATTATTTCCGATCCAATAGCCAATGAATGCCGATTGCGCTACATTCCTGAGAATGCTGGTAATGGCGATCTGGCCAATTATAGCATCCTTGCCTTTTTCGCGAATAAGAAATCGATATTCATTGTCAGTCTCCCAACGATCAATCGTTGTGCGAATTTTCTCCCGCATTTCACGAATGCCTTCTGTACGCAAGCCATCGCTTGGCACACCGGGCATAAACTGCGCCATGTGCTGCTTCAAACCTTCCTGCTCGAGATCGTAATATTCCTCGGCGTCGCTCATTTCAAACTGGCGCAGCATGAGCCGCTTGGTCTCAAAGCGTCGAGGAATGGGATAGGTCGGTTGGAATTGTTCTAACATTGTTTTATAGTGGTGCGGACTCTTAGTCCGCACGAAAGGTCGTCCTGTACTCGAATGGACTAAGAGTCCGTTCTACTCAGGCTGGCATCGTTTTGATATAATACTTCTCTTCCAATATCTGCTTCGTCACTCGATGACGATGTTCGAACATTTGCTCCATCATTTTATGTACCGAAATTTTATCAGCGATCGCTCCGATAAAACCGAACGGTAGTTTATATTCCAATCGGTCGCGCATCTCGGTCATTTCAGCGCAGGGCTGAGTGAATGTCCGGATGTGGTAGAAGTATGGGAGTGGCCCTGAAAGCACCAGATCGCTCAACTTAAAGGGTGGATCGTATTCTTCGACGCGAACAACCCACTTACTCGTGAACACGCTAAACTGGGTGATCTCAAGTTCTAGTATCTTCCCTTTCCCTTCGCCTTCAGTGCGGAGCAGTTTTGGCTTCATCCATGATGGCGAGATCTTCTCAAGATTATCAAAATCCAAATGGAAGCCGTAAACGGCTTCGATCGGTGCAGCGATCGCTACTTTACGTTCTACGATTTGAATATCCATTATGATGCGGCTTCGAGGACTGTCTGAACATGGCCTTTGACTCTGACATTTGAGAACATTGCAGCGATCTTCCCTTTTTCGTCGATTACAAATGTAGAACGGACAACACCCATATAGGTTTTGCCAAAGGTTGTTTTTTCCTGCCAGACATCGAAGGCTTTGCAAACGGAAAGATCGGTATCGGCAATCAGTGGGAATGGCAGATCGTATTTCTTGCGAAATTTCTGATGTGATTTTTCGCTATCTGGGCTTACCCCAATGACCGGAATTCCCTTCTTCAAAAACGATTTGTAATTCGCCGCAAACTCACATGCTTCTTTCGTGCACGTCTCTGTATCATCCGTCGGATAGAAATAGATGACAAAGGTTTTGCCTTTGAAATCCTTGAGAGAAATGTTATTTCCGGAGTCGTCGACTCCGGAAAAATTTGGGGCTTTATCGCCTACTGACAGCATAATGATTATTATTATCTTGTCGGAGCATTAAAATCAACTTCGGTTTCGCCTTTGGTCACAATGGCAACTTGCCAATGCTTGCCTTTTTGTTTTACCATCCAGAAATATGCCGAGGGCTGATCGTTACTTTGCGCTTTCACACGCACCATACCGGTTTCTTCGATCTCAGTATTGAAGTCAACCAGAGCAGTGCCGCGAAGCTCTTTGCGCAGATCGCGATCGACATCGGCGCGTGTCGTGCCAAAGAATTTATGATCCTTTAGATCATAGATCGATTGCAGCCACGTGATATAATCACTGGCAACATAATCGTTCTTGAAATATTTTAGAAATAACTGCGTCGCGATCATCGAATCGCGAAGGCCAACGTTATTGCGGGCAACGGCATCGGCAAATTTTTCAGCAGCTTGAATCTGCTCGGTTGCTCCGCGATCACAGCCGGTAAGTTGGCAAGCTACCAGTATTGCCAGTACAGTACTAAGAAAGCCTGATGCCAATGATCTCTGTTGTTTCCTTAACATAGATAAGTGTCCCCTGATGAATAAAAAAATTATCGGCTACCGGATATGGTGTAGTCTCCGCCAGTGTATCCTGATAAATAATGTCGCCGCTTTCCTTGCTTAGAATGGTGAGATTATTTTTCAGCAAATTGCCGAGCGCCGCATTTGCATCGTTTGTGATGCGTTCATGATAACTGAAAATAAGCTTTCCGGCGAATTCGGTAAAGTCGATCGAGCCGCGAAGCTCATTGGCATCGAGCACATCTTCGAGTGCCGTAGTAATCTGCGGAAAGATCTCATCAGTTGCAATGATCGGGTAGGAATAGATCGAATGCTCATCGGCTATTGAAGCCAGCGGCTGTAAGGCAAGGATATTATCGCGCTCCGAGCCAAATGCTTCGAGTACTTCACCGGTTATCGCATCGATCGAAAAGAACTCTGTTCTGCCAAAGGCTTCGCGCTGAGCATAGACTTTCCCATCGAGTTCGAACAGCATTGAGACATCGGGTTGCTCCCAGCGTTCCTTGCCCGTATTCGCATCGAGTGCAATGATACCAAGAGGCTCCGGCATATCTGGCTTGCGGAAGCGATGGATATAAAGATTATCT
>DASTAO010000192.1:0-2436 GCA_035712525.1 Kapaibacterium sp. (SeqCode) | reverse complement strand
CCCGAATGGCAGGAAACACAATTTGTTTTTGTCGAATCAGTGAAGAGTGCAAACCCGCGTTTGGCACTGAGGCTTATGGCCGATTCATTGCCACCTTCATAATGCAGAAATTTATTGTATTCATCGAAGGGGCTTCCGGTGCTGACGATGGTTCTTTCGAAGCAGGCAAGTGCCTTTACAATACGATCGACACTGAAGGCAGCTTCACCATATGCCTTCATGAGTAAGCCTGGATATTCACCCGGATGATTAACGAGCAGGCGTTTGAATAATACCGCTGTGTCATTCCCTCCCGGATTAGCAAGGTAATCGCCATAGGTACCTGGGGTGGAATTAAAATTATTTCCCATCTCAACGGGATTGATGATCGGGCCGAATGCCTGCGCTTCATAATTATGGTATTTGCCATCCCAGGTATAATCGATATTATATCCGGTATTGACAAGTGTCGGCGCGTTTCGGGTACCGGTGAGCCCGTTGATACCGGGGCTTACCATCACATTGTCAGAAAAGGCTCGCTCGGGTGAATGGCAGGAGGCGCAAGCAATGCCAGTCGTTTTGCCATTTTGGGTGAATGGTACACCCAGCATTTTATCGAAAAACAGGAATTTTCCTAGGGCTATTTTTTCCGGAGTCATCGGGTTGTTATCTGGTATTCGCATTACTCCCGGTGTTACAGGAATAGGAGATATCATCCGATCTGCTCCCTGTGCGCTAGAAAAAGCTTTTGGTTCATTCGGAAGATCTTTATTACAGGCGCTAATAAATATGCAGCAGGCCAATAGACATAGGCCTTGCGCGATCTGGCGGACGGTCATAATAGAGTGATGCATAATGATACTACTGGGACACTTAATAAACCAATTGATCTGATAAAAGTTACACCCAAAAGGGTCAGTTCGAACTGACAAAACAGATGGATTCTCGGCCAATTAATTTGCGTTACACCCCATCATTTCTTGCACTCACAACCAATTAACCGCCGGTGAGCACTCTCATTCAATCCATTATCCTCGGCATCGTCGAAGGACTTACTGAATTTATACCTGTTTCCTCGACGGGTCATCTCATCGTATTTGATCACTTGCTCCATTTTAAGCAAATGCTGACGAATCCCGATCAGGCAGAGCTGTTTGAAGTAGTGATCCAGTTGGGTGCAATTCTTGCCGTTGGATTTTTATATAGGGCGAGGTTATGGAGTGCTGTAGTTGCCCGTGATGGAAGTTCGTTTTCCGGTAAACTTCGCTGGCATTTGATACTTGCCTTTCTACCGGCAGCGATTATCGGCTTCCTGTTTCATAAAAAGATCACTGAGTATTTGTTCTCACCGTTCGTTGTCGGTTTAATGCTTATTGTCGGTGGTATTGCCATTATCGTCATTGAAAGCACGAAGAAAAAAACGAAGCGTGGTACCGATCTGCATTCAATGACAATGAAGGATGCCTTAGTTGTCGGTTTCTCCCAAGTGCTTTCGCTTATTCCCGGTGTGTCTCGCTCAGGTGCCACCATCATGGGTGGGTATGCCGGTGGTATGACTCGCGAAGCCGCGACAGAATTTAGTTTTCTCTTAAGCTTTCCGGTAATGATCGCTGCCAGCGGGTATGAGCTTATTAAGTATCGTCATTTGCTCACTAGTGAAATGGGGATGACGTTAGCAGTTGGATTTATGGTCGCCTTTTTCAGCGCACTGGTAGTAGTGCGCTGGCTTATCAGCTTTGTTAGGAATCACAGCTTTGTAGGATTTGGAATCTATAGAATTATTGCTGGGATCCTTATCATGATCATTCTTGGCGTTGATTAGTCGGCAATAAAAACGACTCGATAATGTCAGTAAACATCGGCTCGTAATTCCAGTACCACCCGTGGGTGAATGAGAGTGCTCCACTTTTTTTGAAGTCCCGTTTTCCCTTGACCATAATCGGGACAGCATTATTCTTAAAATCGCAATCGATATTCGTTACTCCATCGTAAAAATCAAGCGAGCCGGATACGTAATCATGTCTATCGAAATAATTACGCCATGGAATTTGCTCGAATAATTTTTTTAGGTCGGTTTCGAGCTTTAAATGTGGTTTATTCATCCCCACGAGCCCATACCAATCGCGCTGACGGAAGGAGTGATAATCGTTAATTATCTGCAGCATTAGTATCCGTTGCGGATCGACGTGCTCACGTAAGAAAAAAGCAATTTTATCCAGCGGCGATCCGAATGTAATAAAGCCACTAAGCAATTCATCGACTCGTTTGCCCTCGGTAGCGCCAGTTGCCGTAAGCAAATGCCCGTTCCGATCGATGCCATTTACTTTTCCAAAGTTGATCAGATGGTCGATGCGATTTATGGCATCATAGGCGATCTGTGTTCCGAGTGAATGTCCGGCAATGAGAACTTTGCCGTATCGTCGCTCCTTTGTCGTTTCATCGGGTTCGATCAAATAC
>DASTAO010000191.1:0-2846 GCA_035712525.1 Kapaibacterium sp. (SeqCode) | reverse complement strand
TTAATGGGGCAAAGAACGATACTGTTCAGATCCGTAATTGCATTTGGGCGGGTCTTGCTGCCGGTAAGGACTTTACAACCAATGTTGCTGGCTTTGATGCTGGAGCATGGTTCCGTTCAGCGGCGTTTGCAAACAATGACTATACCCAACCGTCGGATGTAAAATTAAAAGATGCTTTCAACCTTACCAATCCGAACTTCAGACCGGATGTTGGTTCGCCAGCGCTTAGTGGTGCCAGTTTCTCGAATCCGAAGCTAAGCGATCCGTTCTTCGATCAGGTTGGCTACCGCGGTGCCTTCAGCCAAAACGATGATTGGGATGCGACCTGGACGAATTATGATCCGCAAAATACAGTCTACGCTCCAAAGCCAACCGCAGGCGTTAGCTCGGTCGCTTTCGGTACGATCAATAAAGGCGATACAAAAGATACGACTGTTGCTGTGGTGCTTACGAACACAGGTAATGTAGTTCTTAGTATTTCCGATTGGTCATTAAGCGATGCATCGGTATTCTCAGTTGTCGGCGGTACCTCGCCGTTCGTTCTCAGAGCAGGCGAGAGCAAATCGGTAATGCTCCGATTTCATCCGACTGCAGCCGGTGATTTCTCATCATCCTTGCAGTTCCACTTTGTAACTCAGGAGCAGTCAGTCAACATTTCGATCACCGGTAGCGCTAAAGAGACTGGTGCTGTCGGCAATATTGCGGCTGAACGTTCGGTCGAACTTTATACAAACGTACCGAACCCATTCGCTGCTTCAACATCAGTATCGTATTATTTGCCAAAACCATCCTTCGTAACACTCGAAGTGCTTGATGTGACCGGTAAGCGTATTGCGGTACTTACTAACGGTACGGAGCAGGTTGGTATGCACACCGAACTCTTCAACGCCGATAATCTCTCTAATGGTCTCTATATCTTGAGGCTAAATGCCAATGGCATTACGCTTACGAAGCAAATGCTCTTAGCAAAATAAGGTAGTGCTCTTTGGAAATGAGGGTGATTCGTCACCCTCATTTCCTTTTTTTGGCAAATTGGTTACAGGTTTACGATTATTCTATTTTAGATTATTCTATGCGATATATTTTTCTATTTCTTCTTGCTGTCAATTTCTCAGTGTCGGCATCGGCAATTCCCCAATCAAAATTTTCCGGTACGGTCAGTGATGCAAAGACCGGCGAACGGTTACCGGGAGTAGTAATTAAAATTGAAGGTACTTCTAAAGGCGCCAAAACGAATCTTAATGGGGAATTCAATATCTCTGTCGATCCTGGGTCCTACTCATTACGGATCACGTATCTTGGTTATAAACCAAAGATAGTTGAAAATGCTGAATTGAAATCAGGACAAACTAACCACGTCGATATTGTTCTCGAGACTGAAGCGATCCAGGGACAAGAAGTGGTGGTCACAACAAAGATAGAGACCGAGACTCAAACGGCGCAGCTACTGGCCAGAAAGTCTGCTTCTCAGATGAATGACTTTATTTCTGCTGAGCAGATAAGGCGGTCGCCGGATGCTACAAGTTCCGATGCCTTAAAGCGCGTATCGGGAGTATCAATCGTTGATAACAAATTTGTTGAGATCAGAGGGACGAGTGAGCGATACAATAATGCTGTTTTAAATGGAGCCGCTCTTTCAAGTACCGAACCGGATAAGAAATCATTCTCCTTCGATCTGCTGCCGGCTAACCTGATCGATAATACTGTGGTCTCAAAAACCTTTACTCCCGATCTACCAGCGAATTTCGCAGGCGGATTAGTACAAGTCAACACGGTAAATTTCCCGGATAAATTTAATGCTCGCATCGGACTTACAGGATCATTTAACAATGTTACTACCGGAAAGGGATTTACCTCCTATCAAACTGGTAGTACCGATTGGCTCGCGACAGATGACGGCACAAGAGATTTGCCATCTGGCTTTCCTACTGAAAGCATAAGTAATACGAAATATACTCCGGAGGATATTCAACGATTTGGGTTGCTGTTTAAGAATAACTGGAAAACCAATACCATTACCGCTCCGACTAATCTCGGCTTTGCACTTTCTCTGGGTGATGCACTTCAGATCTTTGATAATGAATTTGGGTACATTGCTTCTTTGTCATACAAAAGCTCATATGATCATGCCGAGATCGTTCGAAACAACTTTAATCCTGACGGAACCGCCGCCACATTGCGAAGCGGGATCAGCGACGGATATAGTGTCTTATGGGGTGGATTGTTAAACCTCACTTATAAGGTGGGCGATAATTCGGTACTTAGCTTGCGTAACGTCTACGATAAAAGTGCTGATGATAAAGTGTACCAGCTCAATGGCGTCGATTCAGCCAATTTCTTTTTGGATAAAGAAACCAGTTTGCATTATACAGAGCGCTCATTATGGAGTTCGCAGTTAACCGGTGAGCATCTTCTTGAAAATCTTGGAAAGACAAAGATCGAGTGGCGCCTCTCGCGTTCGGTTACTGATCGGTCCGAGCCTGATCTCCGGCAATATTCTTACCTTAAGCAACTTGGTGAACCTGAAACAACTCCTTATATAGCACAAATTGGCTATGGTGCAGACCCAAGACAGGGTGGAAGATTTTTTTCTGATATGAATGAGAAGTATAATGAAGCTGCCCTTGATCTTACAGTACCAGTTAGTACTACAAAGATTAAGGTTGGCGGATTGATCGGCGATAGAGAGCGTAATTTCTCAGCGAGAGTGCTCGCATATAAAATTGCAAATCCTTCGGCTAGTGGAATGATTATGAGTTCTGCGATCGACACGCTCTTTGCTGCCGATCATATCGGCCCCCAAGCATTGCAGATTGATGAGATCACAAACCCGACCGATCAATATG
>DASTAO010000190.1:0-2899 GCA_035712525.1 Kapaibacterium sp. (SeqCode) | reverse complement strand
AATGGAACGATGGTCAATAACGGACTTGCCGAAGCGAATAATGATAAAGGCCGCATCATGGTCACCTATAACCCAGCTCACCGGTTACAATTCAAGATACCTACGCTACGTAATATAGCCATCACAGGACCCTATATGCACGATGGCCGCTTTGCAACACTCGAGCAAGTGCTCTATCACTATATGAAAGGCGCCGATCCGAATTCAGAGAACGTCGATCCGAGGATTCATCCATTGAATCTTACGAAGCAGGAAATTCAGGATATTATTGCTTTCCTCAGGACGCTTACGGATACCAAGTATTCGACGAACTCGCAAATACTATTGAGTACTTCGAACACCAAACAATAAGAGCAATACTTACCCGATCTTCCACCGAGTACCTTCTTTCGAATCCTCGAGGATGACACCGGCTGCGGCAAGATCGTCGCGAATGGCGTCTGACATTTTGAAGTCTTTATTAGATCGGGCTTCCATTCTCCAGCCGATCACTTTTTGCATCACATCATCAAGGGCCTTCTCTGTCTTTGACGATTGGGACTTGCCGCTTACCCCAATAGGAATGATACCGAGTATACCATTTGCAAGGGTATTCCAAATATGATAGAGCGATTCAAAATCACCTGAATTCGAATTCAGGGCTTCATTAGTTTGCCGTGATAATTCGAATAATGCAGCGATGGCTTGCGGCGAATTGAAATCGTCGTTCATACTTTCGATGAATTGCGAAACGACCGGTTGATTTCGTTCTGACTCGGTTAAGGGACGAGCTTCAAGAGCTTCGGTTTTTGAACGAAGATTATCGAATGTCGCCAATAATTTTGCATAACCGGTACCGGCAGCTTCGATGGCATCGATCTTGAATTCCGTTGTGCTACGATAATGCGATTGCAATAAAAAGAAGCGCAGTGTCATCGGTTCGAAATCTTTAAAGAGATCACGAAGGAAGCTTGAGTTACCAAGCGACTTACCCATCTTCTTTCCATCGACCGTCACCATATTATGATGCATCCAGTAGCGTACGAATTGCTTACCGGTTGACGATTCGCTTTGGGCGATCTCGCACTCATGATGTGGGAATTGATTTTCAATGCCGCCACCATGAATATCGATCGTCTGGCCGAGATACTTCATACTCATGGCCGAGCACTCGATATGCCAGCCGGGAAATCCTTCACCCCAAGGAGAAGGCCAGCGCATGATGTGGCCGCCTTCGGCTACTTTCCAGAGGGCAAAGTCCTGCGGGTTGCGTTTATCGCTTCGGGTTTCGACACGGCCGGATGCTTCCTGATCCTCCGTCTTACGTCCTGATAATTTTCCGTATTCTTTATCTTTCGTTACGTCGAAGTAAACATTACCATTTGCTTCATAGGCAAAGCCTTTTGCGATCAAGTCCTTTATGATCTCGATCTGCTCGATGATGTGGCCGGTAGCAAGCGGCTCGATATCCGGTGGGATGATATTCATCGCTTCCATATCTTCATGAAAGCGGCGGGCATACATCTCGGAAATATACTTCGGATGCTTCTGAACCTCGCGGCCTTTCTTGACGAGCTTATCCTCGCCCTCATCGGCATCGTCGGTCAGATGGCCGACATCGGTGATATTCTGGACATACGTTACATCATACCCGAGAAATTTGAGATAGCGGCGGACGACGTCGAAGGTGACGTAGCTTTTGGCATGGCCGATATGGGTATCGGAATAGACGGTCGGACCGCAGACATACATCGCCACTTTTGGCGGGTTAAGGGGTTGAAACGTCTCCTTGGTACGGCTGAGGGTATTATAGATCTGTAACGACATTGAGAATATGCAACGCAGCAAAGAGGGATTCGGGTTCGGGATGGGCAATTTTGGCAGCTAAAAGCAGGTAGCTGCCAAACCCCTCCCGGAAAAATAAATCACAAATTTCGTGATTTTTGCCGTGGCGGCTATTTTTTTTCGTATATTTGTAATCTGATTGTTTTAATTAAGAGGCTCTAACAGACAAATTAATCACTGGTTGTGGCGAATTTGAGCTGAAAAAGCTGTTTTTTTCACTAAAATCAATAAATAGAGGTAATTACAATGAGGCTTCGTAATATCCTTGTGCTTGCTGCTTTTACAGCGATGTCTGTAGGCATGATCTCTTGCGGAAAGAAAGCTGAAGAAGCTAAACCCGCAGATTCTACCATGGCTCCTGCCCCGGCACCGGCTCCTGCTCCGGCACCAGCTCCGGCTCCGACAATGGACACCACCAAGAAAATGGATGGCGGTGACATGAAGAAGGACGAGATGAAGAAGGACGAAAAGAAGAAATAAGCTTTTTCTTTCACCTTTGGAAGAGGCTTCGGGAAACCGAAGCCTTTTTCGTTTTTAGGAGGTAATTTTTTACCGGATCACCGTCACCGCAATCGTATCGATCCCATAGACAATCGGGCTGTTATTCGATACGATTATGGAAGTATAGAGAGTATCGGAAGTCATCTTCGAACGATCGACAACTCTTATGATAGCGGTAGGAGTATCGCCAATGCCATTAGTATCTTTCAACACTCCGTTCGGCGGAGTAACTGAACAAGTCCAACTAAAAGCGCACGTGCAAGTATGACTAATGGAAACAGCCTTCTCAGTTTCACCCGAATTAAAAACCAATGTCTTCGGACTGACGATCATCCGCTGATCTTCAACAACTAACGTATTGCTATCGGAACAACCAGCAATGACAACAAGACTTAAAAGCGCAAGAAATTTTTTCATCGTAGGTAATGAACGATGAAGGCTTTGCTAACAATCCAACCCCTGTAGTGAGTGTTTTCAGCTGTCATTCCGACCGAAGGGAGGAATCTGTAGTTGGAATGCTCTTTACTTACCTCAGAGTGTAGAAATGATTAAGCCGTTACAGATTCCTCACATC
>DASTAO010000189.1:0-2378 GCA_035712525.1 Kapaibacterium sp. (SeqCode) | reverse complement strand
TTATTAGCCCATCCGAGTATCGTAGTAGCTGTTCCACTATTGGCTACACTTGGAAGTTGAAATTTTAATGTGTCTTGTTTATTGCTTAGTGCTTTTGGAATTAGGATAAGCTTGTTTTCTAAGTGATTTAGGCGAATATGATATTGAAGTCGCTCTATCATTTTGGGCATCGGCTCGAATGTATATACTTTTTTTGAATACCGCGCAAAGAGCATTGCATATTGACCAATATTACCACCGACATCAAGAGTGATATCAGTATCCCGCAATAAGACTCTCATGACCTTATCATATTTTGCCTCGAATAAATTATAATAGACCGGGAATTGCATGAGGTCATCCAGCTGCAACTTCATCCTCCCCCGATCCTTCGTCTCGACTTCCACCGTTACCGGCTCGCCGGCCCAGTTGTGAACTAGCATCATTAGCGGGTATCGCCCTTTTTTGATGGGAGTATAGGTCAGGTAGGTCCTGAGCGCTTTGCGGGCAATGGATTTTAGAAAAGATGCCATTCGGGTATAACTTGCGAAAATTGCCCCTTAGTAACTATTCTGGGCTGAGTACTACTCCCCAAAACTGAAGTTGTGGATAGAACAGCAGAAACAATCCATACTTCTTCGCGTTTATGATGGCATTATTGCAACGACTATTAAATGCGTATCTCTTTAAAATTTCTTCTTCTGCTTCCGGTATTGTTTGTTATTTCCTGCAGCGAGCGGTCGCAGATCCCTAATAAAGGATTCGAAGGAAAAACTGTCCAGAAGATCACCTTAGGCGGAGGGCTTTCGGCATTAAAAGATCCTCCGAAGACTATCACCGCACCTCCGGAGCCCGTTCCGGCGACAGGCCCCTCGGTCTCGGTGACGATGTATACCAAAGGCGATAAGGTCGCTTACGATGTGCCGATCCCGATCGTTGGCTCCCTTCATTTTATAGTAGATAGAAATAGCCGTACTTTGACGGCATTGGTGCCGAATAAAGTAGCCTACGTTTCAGATCTTCGGGCAATGGATAAGACTCGTGCCACTATTGACGACTCACTTGCCGGGCACCATGCATTCATTGATTCGCTTCAGGCTCACATGCCGAAGCCAACAGGCCAGAAGAAAACCATAAATGGGCTCGCTGCTGAGGAATACAAAACCAGCATTTCCGGTACTGATATTACCTTGTGGCTTACTCAGGATTCGCGGCTGAAATTTTATGATGTTATTAGAGACGCGTTCCTTGGTAAAGTGCAAACCGGTCTTGGCGGACTCGAAGAAGTTTTTGCTATTATTGGAGAAGTCGCCGGTGAAGGAAAAGTACCGGTTTCGATGGAGGTCGTTTCCAATGGAAGGGTATTGGTTAAATCCGAGCTTTCTGAAATGAGCGAGGAGCCCGTCGATGATGCCGTTTTTGAAATCCCGAAAGATTATACTGTTCAAAAAGGCGGGTTAGAAGGCCCCAAAAAGAACGCCTCTGAAAAGTAGCATATTTGGGTGATACTTTCTTAGGCCGGTTGTGTTATGAATTACGATGACTACCATCATTCGTAACTCCATTTGGCCTCTTTTTTTTGGTTGCATTCTAACCACTGCAGCGTTAGCCCAACCTATGACGGGAAGGATGCTTATTCGAATTTCACCTGATGCCATTACGCCGGTTCGGGAAGCTTTTTCGGGTATTGTATCAGATGATAAGCATTTCAACCCTCAAAGCTGCTTTCTAAAAGATGAAAGAGTTATCCACTCACTTTTTGGTATTCCGGAATCTGTAAAAATTTTCCAATTGCGGCCGTTCATAGCTCAGCATAACATTGCGCTTGAAGCCCTTCGAGAAAAGACCAATCCTATTCTTTTTGCCAATGTAAAATTTGGTACGAGGATAGCTGAAACAGAACCATTGCATTTTCTTCGCACCAGTGAAGAAAAGCTTTCGAGGTGGTTTGAAATAATTTATATCGGTTTGAGTCCCGATCAAATGATGGCGATACTGAAAAAGTCATCATTGATCGAAGTTGCCGAGCCGAGATATTCCTATCCTCTCTGCCTTAAACCAAACGATCCCATGATCGGCGATCAATATTCCCTGACCGAAATGGATGTATTCCGGGCTTGGGATATTCAAAGAGGTGATTCTTCGATGCTTGTCGCAGACGACGATATTGGTGTCGATTGGACACATGAAGATCTTCGTAGTACAATATTTATTAATTCCGGAGAAACTGGTCTCGATGCCAATGGCCTTCCGAAAAATGCAAATGGTATTGACGATGATACTAATGGCTTTGTCGATGATTGGCATGGTTGGGACTTTGCTGGTAACGATGGCAATAGTCCCGATAACAATCCGATGGCTACTCAGGACCATGGTACTCATACCAGTGGAATCATGGC
>DASTAO010000188.1:0-3090 GCA_035712525.1 Kapaibacterium sp. (SeqCode) | reverse complement strand
CGGAGATATTTTCAATCCGTTTAATTATTTTACCTGCAACATCGGTTGGGATCCCAATTTCATTCAATTCCACTCCGATTTTATCACCTGGCCGACGTTCTCATTTACTGATCTTTCCTTTGATCTTGGTTGTGTGGATTTCGGAACAATTGCTGGTATTTTTGATGTCGGTACACTTTGCGCTGGAAGTGTTGATGTCGGTAATGTCATTCCTACATTCTCAGGGGGAAGTATCGGCAGCCCGCTTACGATCAGCGGCCCACCGATCACCGGGTTATCGAATCCGTTTTCGATCAATCATACTTATATTGATAATATTGCTGCTCAATTACGCCTTATTCCTTATAAGAGCAAAGCCGCTGGTATTATTGCTAACCCGCTTAACGCCGCAGTCAATTTTGGTTCGGCATTCCTCGGAGGAGTCACATTCGAATCCGGTGCCGGTGATTACGCCGAATGGCTTGAGCGTGCTGATCACAATGAAAAACTTACGATTGGCGATGTCGTCGCGGTAGTAAATGGTAAGATCACGAAGAACACGACTGGTGCTTCCCAGTTGATGGTCGTTTCTTGGAAACCTTGTGTACTTGGCAATACGCCTGAAGTTGGTAAAGAGCAATTCTATAATAAGGTAGCATTTATGGGGCAGATCCCGGTTAAAATGTTCTGCGCCGTTAAGAAAGGTGATTACATCGTACCCGACGGTAATAATAATGGATTTGCCAAAGCGATCTCACCAAGTGAACTTACTTCGGACAATTTCAATGCTGTGCTTGGTGTCGCCTGGGAAGACGCTCCTCTTGGGATAAAATTTGTGAAAGTCGTTGTCGGTTTACGACCGAATGAAATGGCCTCAGTTATTCAAGATCAGGCAAAGAAGATCGAGAATCTTCGTGCCAAGGCTCTTGAACTCGATAAGCTCAACGCCGAAGTTTCCGAGATCGAATCGGCGATCAAGCCTGCTTCAGTATTGAAGACAGCTGCAAGAAAAACAACCGCTTCGAAAAAGAAGCAACTGTCATCAAACTAATTACTCATTCATCACCCATAATCTTTGAAAGTAATATGAAGCTCAAATTTTTAACACTCTCAGTACTGTCGATCTTCATCGGGTCGTCTGCCGTTGCCCAACACTCGCTTCAGCTCGATGATGGGCTAGGCCTTGGGCACATCACCACCATTCTTAGCTCAACTCCCGGCGGGACATTCACTTTCCCTTCCGGGGTCGGGACGGTCATGACCAGTTCCGGCGGGGTCTCTCCGGTATGGCTTGTTGGGGGCAATAACACTCCGTCATCGGGCATACTCGGATCGTTGACAGCCCATGATGTTGCCATTACTACCAATAATACTACAAGGGCTCTCTTTACCGCTGCTCCGACAGCAGCAACACCGGTACTGACCCTGACTAATACGACGGCAGGAATCCAAGGTGTTCGTATCAATGGCTCTCTCGATGCCGTTGAAGGCAATACATTGGCTTCGAATCCGGGAGTATGGGATATGGTTGTCGATGGCGATGAGGTTGTTTCCGGTATTCTCAAAGTTGGCAATAGCATGTGGTTCGATGGCAATAGTGCTACCCACATGATCACAGCCAATAGCCCGGTTGATGTTACAACGACTACGAACGATTCGATTCGATTCAGTACCAATAATAATACTCGGATGGTTGTCGCTCGAAATGGTTTTGTCGGTGTCAATACCTTGAATCCCGTAGCAGCATTACATATTGTAGCAACTCCACCGGATCCGACTAATCTAAATGCTGCAAATTTCTTGGTACCGGATCCAAACAATCATGTAATGACGGTAGAAAATCTAGCATCTAATTCGAAGGGTAATGGCATTGCTGTTATTATTCATAATCCTGCTGGAGTATTAACGCCGTTTCAAGCCAATTCTGACGGCGCTACAAATAATAATGAGTCGAATTACATGACATTTTATAATGATGTCGGCGTCAATACTAGCACCGGTATTGCTAATCACAACAGTATAAAAGGACGTATTGAAGGATTTTCGTATGAGAACTATACGCAATTATACGATGCGATCCAGGCTGTCGGTGGAAGCTTCTTTACGAATCCGGAAAATTATAATCCCTTCAATTATTTTACATTCCAGATGGAGCTGGATCCAAACTTCATCACATTCAATTCGAACTTCTTTACCTTCCCATCGCTGACGTTCTGCGACCTTTCATTCAGCTTAGGATCATATGATTTCGGTTCGATCGATTTCGGCGCATTGGGTTCGGTCGATTTGGGAACAGTTAGTTTAGGTTCGCTTGATATGGGAAATATCCTTCCCTGTGGCTTGACTTCTCCAAGCATCTCTAGCCCATTCACGATCAACGGACCGCCAGTCACGCATTTGCTTGATCCGTTTGCGATCAATACTACCTTTATCGACAACATGGTTGCTCCGTTAATGTCGCTTCCATATAAAGACAAAGTGGCTTCGATCGTTGCTGATCCTATCTCTGCTGCCGTTTCATTTGGTACTTCATTCCTTGGTGGCGTTACGTTCGAGTCCGGTTCTGGCGATTATGCCGAATGGCTCGAGCGCGCCGATCATTCTGAGAAGATCGGTATTGGCGATGTCGTTGGTGTTGTTGGTGGCAAGATCACTAAGAACACAGCAGGTGCCGATCAGTTGATGGTTGTTACCTGGAAGCCGATCGTTCTTGGTAATATGCCGGAAGCCGGTAAAGAGCAATTCTCTGAGAAGGTTGCGTTCTTAGGTCAGATCCCGGTTAAGATGACCGGCGCTGTTAAGAATGGCGATTATATCGTTGCCGATGGCAACAATAATGGCTTTGCAAAAGCTATCTCTCCGAACGATATTAGTGCTAACGATCTGGGCAATGTTCTTGGTGTTGCCTGGGAAGATTCTCCGGAGTCCGGTGCTAAGTTTGTTAAGGTCGCTGTCGGCCTGAAGCCGCATGAGATGACGAAGGTTATTAAAGACCAATCTCAAAAGCTCGATGAGCTTACCGTTAAAGCTGCTGAGATCGCTCCGATGGCTGCTGATGTTGCTCAGTTGAAGGCATCGCTTTCGACCGTTAAGACGGCTAAATACAGCAAG
>DASTAO010000187.1:0-6874 GCA_035712525.1 Kapaibacterium sp. (SeqCode) | reverse complement strand
GGTAAAGGCGGAAAATATCAGATCACCCTTACAATCACCAATAGTGGTAACTACACCTGGACACCGACTGGTATTCAAGGACTCGATTCGGCTATACTCCACTATATCAGTGGCCTCGGACCGATCGCACCGGGTAGCAATATCCAGATCGTTCTTGAAGTTACGCCAGATGATATCAATCACCACTATAACTTCCCGTTGACGATCTCAGGTATCCCCTGCGAAGAATCGGCTGCGACGGCAACGGTTGATTTCACAACTACTTCAACCAGTGTACCAAACTTAGTAACCGAAGCAGGATTTGTTCTCGGACAGAATCATCCGAATCCATTCACTGCTTCGACTGAGTTCAGCTATACGACTCCGACCGAAGCGAATATCGTACTTTCGATCCATGATATTACCGGTAAGCTTGTGAAAGTAATTTCAAGTGGCACGGTAACTTCTGGCGAGCATACGGTTAAACTAAGCGCTGACGAATTCGCTAGTGGTTCGTACTTACTTACGCTTGAATCGGGCTCGGTGAAACTCACCCGCCAGATCATGATCGCGAAATAATATTGTAGCAGAATAAAAAAAACAAACAAAGTCGGAATTCGCACTTCCCACTTTTGAAAAGGACGCCTCGCACAGGCGTCCTTTTTTATGATGCAAATCAAACTGGAACGCATCGCAATCTAAATAGTATTATACGTTTTTGTTTTTCCCCCTAGCGTAATGAAAACCATTCGCATAATTACCACTATCGCTGGTATTCTACTGGCTCGAATTGGATTTGCTCAACATGATGTGGGTCCGATCGTCCTCGATTCCTCCTTTGCTTTGAATGGAATTTCAGAAACTGATTTTAATGGCCATGATGATAAGGTAACGGCTTTCGATATTCTCGGCGGAAAAGTCGCAACTGACAGAGCGATCCTTGTTGGGGGCAAAGTAACGGTTACTCTCGATGGCCAGATCTCTTTTGGTATGATCGAATATACTTCGACCGGTATTCTTAATGCTGCCTTTGGTGACCAGGGACGCAAAGTGCTGCAATGGCCTGGAATCAATTACCCGAAGGTCATCACAGCATATCCAAATGCACGCATCCCATCGGCTGATACGATGATCCTCGCTGCCGGCGCCAGTGCAGCTTCGATTGATTCCAACCTAAGAATGCCGGCTCTATTCCGATTTAAAAATAACGGTGATCCGGATTCCAATTTCGGTATTAATGGCCGTATTATCAATTCATTCGATGATAAGTCCCCTGGTGAATGTACCAATACCTTCAGGACTGAAGTTGGCTATGCTGTAGCCTGCGGATATAATTTTCCCTTAACTAAGTCAGGTTTCGGCGCATTTTGGGTTGATCGAGATGGAAAACTTGACTCCAACTATGGCAATAATGGCAAACTCTTTCTCCATGTTGCGGTCAGTTATGCGATCGGATATTTCACCGACGACCTCAAATTATTCTTTGTAGGTCTTTCTACCGATAGCCATCCCGAGATTATCCTTGCAAAGCTTACCGAGAAAGGGCTTCCCGATAGCTCATTCGGATCAAACGGCGTCATGCATTCTGGTATCACCTTGAAGAATGGAAATAGCTTTGTTTCGGCGTACCTTCATTCGACCTTCGATAATAGCGGCGTAGTGCTCCTTGCCGCTCCACTTGAAGATTCATCTGCTCATATCCCATTTACACTGATTGCCTTCAAAGCGGCTGACGGCACTCTCGATTCAGCTTACGGTAATAATGGGTTCGTTTCTACTCCTGTCTTCAGCAATCTCACAGCAGAAGGAATCGTCATTTCAAATGACGGGAGTGCCTTGGTAGCAGCAAGAGCGAGCGGTGCAAGCGGTCAATGTGCAGTAGCAAAGATAGCAATTAATGGGGACATCGATAGCACCTTCGGCAATACAGGTGTTGCCATTGTTGATGCCTTTGATGGGTCAAGGGAAAATTATTTACTGGGCTTCAACTCCATTGGAGGAAAAAAATTTATCGGGGTTGGTGTTGCTCAAACTCTTACAGGAGCTAATTTCCTCGTTACCAGATACCGGCAGTTGATCCCCAGTTCAGTCAACGCTGCACCAGCAAACAAAAAAGATATCACCATATTCCCCAATCCGGTTTCCGGACTCTTTTACCTGACTACCCCAGCAGATGAGCAAATCGATAATATTTCCATTTTCGATCAACTTGGAAATGAACGGATCTTGATCGGTCTTTCTCATAGCACTAATACCTATATCGTTGACGGCTCCGAACTCCCTTCAGGGTGTTATTTTTGCCGTGTTTCAACCGTATATCATACCTATTCGTCAAAAGTAATTATAGCCAATTAATCGCCATATCGGCAACGAGTGGAGAAAAATAATCCAAGGTTCGGTGGTAGGTACCCTAAAGTGTCCTCAGTTCTCTTCAGTCATATTGACCTATTTCAATGACAGTGGGGAACTTCTTTATACACAAAACTGTACAAATTGACGCTATGTTGTGCTTTATGTCGTATATTTGAGGCGCTATATTTTGTTTTTTTCCAAATTACCATGAAAAAACTTGCTTCTTCCCCAAAGAGCAGTTTGCTTCGCGCGGCTGCTTTTTTGGCGGTTCTTTTAACTACTTCTGTCTCCTTTGCGGCTGTGGCCAGCTATACCATAACTGCTACCAGCGGTAGTATCATGACTGCATCGAATACCCTCAAGCAAACTTCTCGCTATGCAGGGCATTCCTATAACTACAACTTCGGCATCTTTAACATCGGGTTTACTTTCCCGATGGATGGGGTCAACTACACCCAAATCGGTATTACCGGTAGCGGTGTAGTATCGTTAGGCGGTATTGCTCTGAATAATAATTACAATAATGTTATCGGAGCACCGAATGTACCGGTGATTGCCCCATTCTGGGATCAGTTGATTTTCAGTGGTGGCACTGGAAGCTATACGCCTCGCTGTGCCTATGGCGTCAGTGGTACTGCACCGAACCGGGTGATGGTTGTATCATGGGAGCATCTTGAACGAGCAATGTATTATGAAAATCTGGTCAACGTTCAAGTTAGAATGTACGAAAATGGAACGATCGAGTTCTGGTATGGTAATATGAAAGAAGGCCCTGGCCGCTGGGGAAATGGTGCTACTTCCGCTTCGATCGGCTTGGCTGTAAACTCAACAAACTTCTTGAGCCTGACACCCCAATCGAGCGGTGCTCCGACAAAAAGCAGTACTACCGCTAATAATGCGATCAATCTCAATAGCGTTACGATCGGCACTGGCACAATGTTTATTTTGCGCCAAGTTCCTAATGTACAATTAGGCTGTAACCTTCAACCACATGCCTATAATTTTGGATCGTTGGGAACTGGGCAATCGGCCACCTTCAATCTGATTGCAACAAACGTTGGCGATAATTCGAACGGTACTTCAAGAATGGCAATTACTTCGGTGACAATTACCGGGATGCCCGATTTCTCGATCGTTTCTGCACCGGCTTCGAATGATTCCATCGATGCCGGTACGAGCAGAAATATTATCGTTAAATTCGCACCGATCATCGATGGTGTCAGAACCGCAACGGTAACGGTAACATCAACCGGCATCGATAGCGGCACCCAGGTATTTTCCTTTACCGGTATCGGCTTAGCGCCGCTCATTTCTGTGGATACGAATGTACTCTTCAAGAATAAGTTTGTTAAGATGGGCGATTCGTTGGTAGCAAAAGTAAAAATATTCTCTACTAATACTCCAACGCTGTTTATTAATGCCTTGAATATTGTTGGTGATGATGCCGGTGAATACTATATTTCTCGAGGGCCATCCTCGAATGCTATACCCGGCCCAACTGGTGTTGATTCGGTATTAATTGGGTACAGACCGACAAAAGAAGGCCGACATATCGCAACGTTACAGATCGTTAACAATTCGATCAACAACCCGGTCTTACCGATAACGCTGTATGGCACGGCCGTTTTGCCGCATGTCATTATAGCTCCGAACCCGTTACTCTTCGATTCGATAAAGGTTGGTACCGATTCCTGTAAGAAGATCAGGATCTCTAACCCCGGTACTGACACGCTCTTGATCAGATCGAACTTACTTGTCAGCAACGATGGTGATTTTATCTATACCGGACTTGTCGGTGCAGATTCTATAATCCCGCCGGACAAATTCAAAGAAGTCATCGTCTGCTTCCATCCGAAGTCGAAGGGCTCTCGCACCGCTCGTCTTCGCATTACCACGAACATTCCGAAGACTTTCGAACAACCGTCGCGCGATACCGCCAGCCAATTCTTGATCGATATCCGTGGTACCGGCGTACCGTTCGGTGCGATCACACAACAGATCGGTGATATGGAAGGCGGAAGCTGGAACGATCAATCGATCATTGGTAGAGAGATCTGCAGTAACGACACCCTCTGGAATAACGGTGGTGCTGATATTCGGATCACTGCAATGACCTTTGCCGGTGCCGCAGCCGCTAATTATTCCGTCACAGGAGCAAGTGTGCCGTTCACTATCAAAGCAAATGGATATGTGGTTGTTAAACTCTGCTGTACTCCAACAACACAGGGACAGAATCCCGCAACATTTACTCTGAATGGTACCTCAAGCGAGAAACCTATCTCAAGTGTTGCAACACTCAGCATTAAAGGCTTGCTCGTCTGTGCTACTGCGACGCCTAATCCGCTCTTCGATAAACAGCTTATCGTTGAAGGTTCAGATTCAACACTCTGCGTTGAGATCACCAACTGCGGCGATGTCCCGACAGACTATACAGCCAGCTTGCCAAGCGGTACCGATTACAGTATCGATGGCGCCAGCTCAACTGGTATCGTTGCTCCGGGTGCCAAGGCAAAGATCTGTGTCAAATTCCATCCGTCAGTAATGGGCGATATCAAGACGACCTTGACGATCACTCCTTCGACTCCGGAACTTGCTCCGCTGAGCGTACCGGTCGGTGGTGTCGGTGCTTGCGCTCAGATGGCTGCCAATACCCCGGCGATCACCGGTGGTGCTGGTGGAAAATCAACCTTCCAGATCACGATCAACAATACGGGTAATTATGCCTGGTCAGCTGGTACACCAACACTGACCCAGTCAGACAATGCGTTTGATATTAGCGGCCAGTCAGTCAACCCTGATCCGATCCCGGCTAATAGCAATGGTACGCTGACGGTGAAATACAACCCGACACAGATCAACCATACCTATACCGGAGAGATCACCTTCCCGAATGCTATACCAAGTTGTAGTAATTCATTAAAGGTTGACTTCTCACATACGACCGGTACTGAGAGCGTCTCGAAAGTGGTCGAAGAAGCCGGCTTCAGCCTCGGACAGAATCATCCGAATCCGTTCGTCGCTTCGACAGAGTTCAGCTACACCACTCCTGCAGAAGCTCTCGTTACCCTCAGCTTGCGCGATATCACTGGCAAGCTCATCCGTACGATCTCAAGTGGTACCGTCTCTTCAGGCGATCACAACATCAGTCTGACGGCAAGCGATCTGGCAAGCGGTACTTACCTGCTCATGCTCGAAAGCGGCAACGTACAACTTATACGTCAGATCACGATCAATCGCTGATCATCACTATTTTTCGATCAAAAGACGCCTCGAAATTCGGGGCGTCTTTTTTTTATGGATTTGGTTACAATTAGTACTATGAGAAGAATTATGCCATCGGTCTCTACAGCAGCCTTTCGTTTTGGTACGGCGCTCATATTGTTGCTTGTCCTTACTACTTCATCAGCGTTCTCACAGAAGTCTTCAAATTGTAGTGTTCCACTCGATGGACCTTGCTGCCCCAAGATCGTTGCCGGAGTTAATCCGATATTATTTTTCTCTCCGAATAAGCTCTATAAATTTTCAATTCAAATGGCAAACCCAGATAGTTGTGAGTATCATATTGGTCAGAAGATACTCATCTCACCGGATGCCGATGCATTTTCTCTCGAAGATGGCATCACTACTGTTGGCGCAGGATCGTCAGGACAATTGATAATTGATTTTGGTCCAACGGATTCGCTGCATAAGTATACTGGACAATTGCTCTTAATTGCGGAGCCACCCTGTACCGATACAACCATATTGAGTTGGGAGTTTGCTAATCCTTTATCCGTCTCTCCTGATCCGAGTAATGAATTTACGGTAGACCAGAATTATCCTAATCCTGTTGCGACAACAACAACATTTTCATACACCACACCAACCGAAGCACCGGTAACAATAACTATTTGCGACATTACCGGTAAGGCTGTCAAAGGTATTTTAAGCGGTTATGTTTCTGCTGGTGAGCATAGCATCACTACCGATCTTAGCGATCTATCAATTGGCACCTACCTACTATTGATAGAAAATGGGAACAGGCAACGGGTACGACAAATTATTATTTCTCGATAAGGACAACTATGAAACTTACAAAACTACTTCTCAAAGCACTGTTGCTTTCTATCGTTTCCAGCACAGCTGTGTATTCTCAGGGTGATAGCTGCTGCGGAAGAATAACCGGTACGATCGTTGGTGACAATAAAATTACTCCCGGCGGCCATAATGTATTTACGATCTTACTTCAAAATCCTGATAAATGCACTTGGAAATTTGGGTCGGCGTTAATATCCAGTCCCGATTCGGCGGAATTTAATTTTACTACACCATTCCCCGATCAGGTAGATGGCTATGGCAGCTACTATGTCCCATTTGACTTCAGCCCAACTAAAGCGGATCACGAATATCGATTGACGATCAAGTTAATTTCTCCCCCACCTTGTGATAAGGATACTGTGACGTTAACATTCAACGTAAGTACCGTCAGTGCTTCTGTCCCAGGAACAACTTCACAATCAGGGTTTCAACTCGGGATGAATTATCCGAATCCAATTACTTCTTC
>DASTAO010000186.1:0-3049 GCA_035712525.1 Kapaibacterium sp. (SeqCode) | reverse complement strand
TACCTTTTTTGATAGCCCATCGCAAAATACCTGAGAAGAATTTGATGACCGGTAGTAGCAATCCGACAATTCGCAGAAACCAGGAATATCGCCAGCTTCTGAATTTATAAGTCTTCGCTCCGGTGGTGGAATCGGTCTCCTGGGCTTTAAAAAAGCTTGTGCGCCGACCGGTATCCATCTCCATGTTCATGTTGTCCTCATAAAAGCTTTTTGCTTCACGAACAACGGAAGTTATCCATTGCTGTATACCTGCGAAGGATATTTTATTTTCGGTGTGATTCGCCCAGTAGTATTCATAAATATCAATCGGTGGAGAATTATTTCCTTTGGTCAGGCGAATGATATTATCGAACCATGACTGTCCGTTCGAAGTCTTTACAGCTATCTCGTGATGCAGTTCAAGGGCTTTACGCTCGCCTTCAGGAAGTTTATCTCGATAGGCTTCGATAAATCCTCGGGCAAAATCGTCGAGCGTTTCGAGAGGATTCTGATTACCGATGCCATGCATGATAATGATTGCTGTCGGTTCACTAACCCAGGTCGAAGGCAATTTGCTAACTTCTTCGAGCATCGGCTCGAGGCTTTTGAGAACGGGGGATTTTTCAGATTCGGCTTTCTGTCCGATCAGTTGGCTTTTGTTAGGCCTGAATTTATTTGCTTGTTGAATACCGGCAATTTTCATAGAGATAGACGTATGGTGAAAGCTAAAAATACGACGAATTATCATATCGGGCGTATTTTTGTCCGATAGAGTTGTTAGTTAGCGTAATGAACCTGAAATCCGCGATCTTTCTCGTTGTATTGTCAATCGCCTTTGGGGCGGTCTTTTATAATACCCGTCGCTTGCTCGATTTTTTGCGAGTCGGCAAATGGACGAATCGCTTCGATAATCTTGTCGAGCGTCTTCGCCGTACGCTTGTTATTGCCATCGGCCAATCGAAGATCATGCGCGATCCGGTTGCGGGTCCGATCCATGCATTTATTTTCTGGGGCTTTATCGCATTACTCTTTGCCGTGCTTGAAGCAATAGGCGAAGGTTTGCTTGGTTCATTCTCGTTTTCATTCTTAGGGCCGTTATATACGGTCATTACAGTATCGCAGGATATTTTCATTGCGCTGATCATTGTCTCGATCGTCATTGCACTTTGGAGAAGGCTCGTAACGAAAGTTAAACGCTTGCAAGGCGATGCTCACGAGAAGCTCGATGCGCAGTTGGTGCTCTATGCGATTGCATTGATCGTCGTATCCTACACGATGCAAAATGCTGCCCGTATCGCAGCGATGGGTGGCCTTTATCCGCATGAAGTTCGTCCGTTAGCAAGTTTTGTCGCCGGCTTTCTGTGTCATTGCCACAAGACGGTTGCAGTCTATGAAGCATCGTGGTGGGTGCATATCATTGGTGTGCTTGGCTTCATGAATTATCTTCCGTACTCGAAGCACTTACACGTCATCACGAGTGTACCGAATGTATTCCTCTCCGATCTTCGCCGCAAGAATTATCTGAAGCCGATCAACTTTGAAGATGAGACTCTTACTCAATACGGTGCGAAAGATATTGAGGATCTTACCTGGAAGCAGCTTCTCGATGGCGATACCTGTACTCATTGTGGCCGCTGCACTTCTGTGTGTCCGGCAAATACAACGGGCAAAGTTCTCGATCCTCGCTACATAATCGTTGCGACACAAATGCGCATGCTCGATAAGGCACCGCATCTTGTTGCCGAACAAAAATTTGGTTTCGATTCCTGGGAAGCGGGGATGCAATCGGCTTGGGGTGGAAAACCGTATTCGCCAAAACCAACTGAACCGCAAAGCACCCAGCATGCTGCCGGCACATTGCTTGGAAGGACGGTAAGCAAAACAAAAGAAGAGGTCGATAGCAAAAGCTTCATCGGTGATTACATCCCAGCTGAAATGCTTTGGCAATGCACGACCTGCCAGGCTTGCATGACCGAATGTCCGGTAACGATCGAGCACGTCGATGAGATCATCGATCTTCGCCGCAACCTTGTGATGATGGAAGCAAACTTCCCACCGGAGTTGAATTCCGCATTCAGTTCGATGGAGAATAACTACTCCCCGTGGGCATTCAGCCCGAGCGAACGTGCCGATTGGGCTCATGGCCTCGGTATTGAAACCATGGCTGAGTATGCCGCGAACAGTAGCGCGGACACTCCTGTCCGCGAAGACATCGTCTTATTCTGGGTCGGTTGTGCCGGCTCATTCGATGCGCGAGCAAAAAGTATTTCCCGCGCTTTTGCTGAGTTAATGCAAATTGCCGGTATTAACTTTAAGATTCTTGGCACCGAAGAAAAATGTACCGGTGATCCTGCTCGCAGAATGGGTAATGAGTATCTTGCTCAAACTCTCATTAAAGATAACGTTGAAACACTCAATCGATACAATATAAAGAAGATCGTTACGACTTGTCCGCATTGCTTTAATGCGATCAAGAACGAGTGGGGTGATTTTGGCGGCAATTACGAAGTCGTTCATCACACCGAATATGTTGCCGATCTCTTAGCAAAAGGTAATCTAGCCATTTCGCATGACCTCAAGGAGCGAGTAACTTATCACGACTCTTGCTATCTCGGCCGTTCAAATAACATTTACGATGCTCCGAGAGCAACGCTCGAATCGATCCCTGGTCTTGAGATCGTCGAGATGGAGCGCAACCAATCGAAAGGCCTCTGTTGCGGCGCCGGTGGCGGACAGATGTGGATGGAAGAAACACAAGGCAAACGCATCAACATCGAACGCACCGAAGAAGCGCTGGCAACCGATGCTCAAGTAATTGCCTCAGCCTGCCCCTATTGCATGACAATGATGAGTGACGGTGTAAAAGCCAAAGAAGCCGGCGATCATGTGAAGGTGAAGGATATTGCTGAGATAGTACTTGAAGCGGTACGGTAATGACGAAATATTATCAGCATCGGCTTTCATCGGGTGAGAACAATGTTGTCATTGCCCTTTCCGATACTGAATGTGGGAAGCTCTTTACTGATGATACGAGAAGCGATATCGGATCAGAAGCGGAAAAGATGAAGTT
>DASTAO010000185.1:0-10848 GCA_035712525.1 Kapaibacterium sp. (SeqCode) | reverse complement strand
TGTCCGGTCAGATCGTTAAGGCTCGTCACAGCCGCCGTCGGAGCGACAGATGCTGCGTTAAGGGCGTACGGTGTTGACGTTAATGCCGTACGCGGAGCCATCTCGCTACCGCCGTCAATAGTCACGCCGATCCAGTAAGGCTTATCAAAGCCGATTACCTGCGAGATGGCACTGCTGCTGCCGAGGGTGACTGAGAATATACCGGCTGTAACTGGTGCTGTAAAGGTTTCGGTATGTAATGCTGCGCCACCGTTTTCTACATCATAGAGCTTTACGGTAATTTGATGGGTACCACCGATCGGTGCATTTGATGCATCGACGATGAATCCCTGATAGCTAAGGGTACGTGGCGCCTGAGCAACTGCCGATCCGACGGATAGCAGCATCAAGGCTGAACAGAAGAAGTGTTTGATTGTCATAATATTTCTATTTAATGTTGTGATTACGTGAATTGGAATATGGGTGTCTTCGAACGATGAAGTATCCTGAACTCTCTGCACGACGGATTATTGTGAAGAAGATAGTCCATGGTTCTAAGATGATTTAGAAAATTTGTTAGGCAGCCATTGCTCGCTCTTCTGCAGCTGCATTCTTCATTGTGGTTGCCAGGAGTGTATAGACTTCCACCCAGGCATTCTTAACTTCCGGCGTAAAAGCATCGCCAAGGCCTTGTTCGAGTGTCCAGATCAATGCAGTAGCGACAGTATCATAGTGCTCATCGGTAACGCCATACGAGCCATGGCTTCTGCCAAGGTGCTGAACAGCCGGGACAAGATGATCCATATCGTACAAGCCTTTGACGGCAAGGCCGATCATGTTCATTAATTTCTTGCCCTGCTCCTTCATATCGCCATGGAATAGATGGCGAAGCGAAGGATCGAGCTCGAATAGTTTACCGTAGAATAACTCGGCAGCCGTCTCGGAGATCGGGGCGACTTTCGCGAATGAATCGCGGACTAATTGTTTGGTTATTTCAGTCATTTTAATTTAGATGATTAATTGGATAGTTAGTGATAAAAAATTTTGCTCCTCGCAGCGTGACGCTTAGCGAATTACTACAAGGAGCGTTTTCGATGAGACAGTACCTTTCTGTTCAATTCTTCTCTTTCTTTAAGTCTTCCCCGCAACTCGTGCAAAAATTGGACATATGATCAGCTATCTCGTTTTCGCAGTGCGGGCACTTCCCTACCGGCCTTCCGCAGAAAAGACAGTAGTTGCTCGTTTTGTAATTATAAGCGGTACAGACGCATCTAATAAGTTCTTCAGCCTCAAATTCCTTATTTGATTCGATATTTGACATATTGTCACCATACTTGTCGGTGTAGTAGTAAATAATAGAAAATTTAATGAGCACAATATATAGACGAGTGACCAAACTTTTGTATTTTAGCGGCCAAAGTTTTGAAATTTTTCAAAAAAAGTTACTTTTTCACCGATGAAGGCTTCCTCGGTAAAGCACTTAGCCAATTTCCTTAATCACGGATTTCTACCGTTTGTCGGAAGGGATGCGGAGCTTGAGCGGTTAGTTGCTTTTTGGAAAGGGACAATCGATTCCTATGAATTGCGGGCAGCATTATTAGTCGGAGAAGCTGGGATCGGCAAAAGCAGGCTGATCGAAGAATTGATGTCGCGGATCATCTCAGCCGGCGGAGCCGTCATCCATGCCAAGCTCTACCCTGAATCCGCAACAACCATTACCCCGCTACTTGCCAGATCGTTATGGCACTCGATCGCCGGAAGAGAATTATTAAAGAAAGAGCCGGAGCCAAACCGTGAATCACTCTTAGAAGCCCTCAGAAGAATTGCCGGATTGCGCCCTACGATTATCATCATCGAGGATATTCATCTGCTTTCAAGCGATGGTGTACGCGAATGCGCCACGTTACTCGAAAGCCTTGCCGATGAAACCATCTCGTTTCTGGCCGCCACACGGCCGGTCATGAATACCTCGCGAAGTATCATAGAGAGATACCTTGTCGATGAAATTCAACTTCATGGCCTTGACGGAGTTGCATTCGCCTCCCTCTGTTCGGATCTTTTCGATGATACGATCGATCATCGAGCGATCGCTCTGCTTGAGAAAGCAACGAAAGGAAATTCACTCGCTCTGCGCTCGGCGCTTCGCGGAGCCTTAAAATCAGGATATCTCGATCGCAAGAACGATAGAGGTCAGTGGCAATTATCGGTTACGGAATTGGCCTTTAGCCGACATCTCGAGAGTAATGTCCGGATGCTATCGGAGGGAATGGCTGCTCATCTCGATCCGGAAGAGATGCTTGCCTGCGAACGGTTGGCACTCCTGGGTGAATTATTCTCACTCGAAGCTGCCGAAGCCATGTTGCCACAAGCAAGTGCAATGCTCGAGCGATTACGCTTTAAAGGAATGATCGTGGCCGGATCTTCTGCTCAGCGGCCATTGAGTGAAAACCCAACTGCTTATCCATTATTTGTTTTTAGCCATTCGCTGCTTCATAATTTTTTCTTTACTCTTTCAAGCATTGGCAGTGCAGATCTCGTCGAATTAGTGATTAAAGACCTTCCCTTTTATGCGATTGCTCCGTTCATGAAGCTTGCGGAGCTTGAGATAGACGCCGACATCCCACTTGCTAAGATCAGTGATGCCATTCGAAAGAGCGACTTAATCGCCCGAAACCTCGATAGTGGTTCCGATTGGGAATTAGCATTGGTGCTTTGGAATGCCGGCAATCAGCTCTTTAAGAAGTATCAACCGTTTCTTGCCCCAGATGTTAAGAAAGATCTCGATATCTTTCTTACAAAAACACACCTTCGGTTATTACGCCGGCAATTACAATCTCAGGAATATTTCCATGCCCTCAATCATCTTTTTGAACTGACCGCAAATCCTGCTAACGATAGCGAAGCCGAAGAATACCTTGCCGCTTTTGTCTTTCAGCATTGGTATCTCGACCGCCAACCTCGGGCAAAAGCAAAAGATGGTTATAATAAATTACAGCAGGATGTAAAACTATTATTAGAGGCATTCCCGTCGTTGCGCTGCTGCTATACCATAGCGGTGTATTTAAGTTATGAGGCCAAGCGGGCTGCTAATGATATGTCGTTCGACTTAATGAGAGAAGTTGAAGAAGCGGCCGCGTTCTTTTTATCGTCACCTAATTGTACTGATCGCTTACGCGCAATCATGCGTGGCCACGTCCTTCCCCATTTCCTTGTGATCTTTTCTTCTCGTGAAGAACTCGATCGCCGGTTGCAACTTGCCAAAGAGATCGAGTCTGAAGGCATGTATGATAATATCATGTTTCCGGTGCGCCGCATCGAGATGCTTACGGCGATCGGCAGACTCAAAGAAGCCGAAACAGAATTAGCAATACATACTCCACGATTCATTGCCGAAGGCCTTGTCTATACGGTGTTCCTGATGAGACTCGATATGATGAGCATCAAAGCTGCCTTAGGAGAAAGCTTTGATAGCATTATGGATGAATCCAGATCGATCTTTCCAACCATCCCTCTTGAGACCCATGATCAAGGTAAGCAAGCCGTCATACGGTATCTCTTTCCGGTGGCCGTTATGCTCGGAGATATCGAGAGAGCAAAATTATTACTTACCGAGTTTGGACAAGATCACCAACAACCGCTGGCCTTTTACTATGTATTATTCGCTCTTCTGAATAATGAAGATCCAAGGCCGCATCTATCATCGCTGCCACAATCTTCGAAACTCCATTCCTTGTTCCAGGCTTATGAGCAACATAGGAACGACGAGTTAGTAGCCGAAGCAAATTCCTTTCTTGCACAGGAGGTCGTACAACAAGCCGATATTCTCAACGCGCTAATCGTTATCGAATTCCTCATCTCGCTTGAACTCTCTACTCATGCAACTGAAAAGATCGGCAAGATGGTCAATGCCATTCTCCAATGGCTTGCCGAAGGTGAGATAACGGGTTACCTATCATTTATCTATACGCGATATACAAAGTTTTTACCTTCATCGGAAGCTAAATCCTGGAAGCAGAAAATCGAGAAGCCAGCAAAACAAAAAGCACCGGTTCCGGTGAAAGAGCACTCATCTCAAACGATGGTTTCGATGCTCGGTGCTATTGAGATCACTACTGATTCGATTCCTAAGAAAGTAAGAGGGGCTAGACTTCGCTCGGTGCTTGGCATGATGACGGCAAATTTAATGCTCGATGAGCCGCTTTCACCCAGAGAATTTCGGTTATTAGCTGCCGGCGAAAAAGAAGATGCCGAGCTCGCCCGCAAAACAGTGAACATGGCGATCGCTGCATTGAAGGACGATCTCGGTTCGGATGCGATAGTTACCACCGGTGATACACCTTCCTTCGATCTAACTAGAGTTCGAATCGACCTTCTCGAAGCAAGTGACTTACTCGACGATGCCGCAAAGGCTGTACGTCGTGGCTCACTTGTAAAGGCCGTCCCTGATCTTAACATCGTATTCGATCTTGCTCTCGGCAAAGTTGCTTTCCCTACTTTGTATGATAATCTATTCGAAGCGATCAGAGATGACCTTGATGCCCGAATCAGAAAAGTCACTCTCGAAGTAGCTAAGCGGCTCGTAAGCGAGCGCGATCTGCATACTACAATTGGTGTTCTTAAAAAATATCATACTGCCATTCCCGACGATAATGAGATATCAGCACTCCTAAAATATTCCCTCGAAGAGACTGGTCAAAAGACGGAAGCAGAACGAATAAATATTAAAGCAGCCTTATCGGAGAATTGATGAGAGTGACCTCATAACCCTCTTAAAAAAGCATTTGGATTTTCAAAGTTTTTTTCGTACTTTTGACCTTTATTTACCACTCTTAAGGACAGACTATGAAAAAGATTATTCTTGCAAGTGCATTGGGGGCATTAACAATGTTTATGTGGGGGGCTATCTCCTGGGTTGCACTACCCTGGCATAAGGCAACACTGCATTCGTTCTCAAATGAAGATGCTATTATAGCTGTCCTAAAAGCCAGCAATGCCGAAAGTGGAAATTACATGGTGCCCGGCTATGCAAACAGCCAAGAAGCGATGAAAGCAAAAGCAGCCTCCGGGCCGGTTGCCCATATTACCTATTCACCAGTAGGCTACGATATGGGTCCGATGTTTTATATTAAAGGTATCGTCCTTGATTTTATCATACTGCTTATTGCCGTCTCGATGCTTTCGAAAATTTCGTGGTCACTGGCAAGTTATAGCAATCGAGTAAAATTCATGATGATGATCGGGTTGGTTATCGGATTATCGGCCCGACTCGGGGATAGCATTTACATGGGATCGGGAATCGACTTCGCACTTGTCTTCGCGATCGATGAAGTCATAACCTGGACATTGGTAGGACTCGTCGTCGCTAAATTTATGAAGCCCGCACTAAAAGCAGCGTAAGGAATTGAGAATGAGGAATGGAGAATTGAGAAAACATATCTCAATTCTCCATTCTCAATTCTCCATTCTCAATTCTATACCCTTACCTCTAATTTAAAAACTATATTCCTTGGATCTTCCCAGGCTGCACCGCTGAAGAAAGCTCCTTTGAGTAGATGGTTGTGATCGAGCAGGTTATTGATGTAAAGTGAAGGTTCGATCTCTGTTCCGCCAGCTAACCTAAACGTATATCCTCCGGATAGATTAACGATCCAGGACGGAGTTGTATGGGCGCCCTGATTAAAATCGAATACCCCTGTCCCAAATTCATACTTCTCATTTCCGTTTGTCAAGCCTGAGCCATATATCGCTGTCAGGTTAGCATACCATCGTTCCGGTTGATATTTAATTGAAGTCACGATCGAAAGTCGCTGATCGTGATCGAGATCACTGGCAGCACCTGCATTATCAATTGCCAAGAACCCACCAGTGATCGGCCCGGAGCTATAGGCATGAATTAAAGAAGTATTCATATACCCACTCCAAAAAGTGCTTGGCGAGCTAAACGATACGGCCAACTCTACCCCGGTTGTTGTTACTTTTGCAAGATTCACCGGTGTTTTGATCGCGCTCGAGCCGATCGTCTGATCGTCCACGCCCGGAAGCGAGATTCGCTGGAAGCAATCGCCTTTTAGCCTCAGCCCAAAATCGAAACTATGAATAACTCCAACTTCATAGTAGTCATCTCGTTCAGCAAGTGTCGGCGCGGTTGCGCTGTCTGTTGCCGAGGCTATCATCCGCAAGCCTTCGACGTTATTAGCAACCATCTGCTTACCATAGTATAGATAGGCATTGCTCGCCTCGGCGAGATGAACATTCCATTTGATTCTCGGCTCGAATTGCTTTTCAAGAGGTTTGTTTGGGGCGACCTGCTGATCGTAACGAATGCCAAGATCGATACTTGTCCATTCTAACGGATGAATATTCGATTGAATAAAGGCTCCGAAGTTCGAGCCACTATAAGTATTCGATAGATCGTGGCCGATGACTCCCATAGTATCGTAAGCCGTAAAATGCTCGTTGCCGGAAACTGTTGAAAAATCTATCCCGGCTATAAGCTGAAGTTCATGAGAATATTGTTTCGTGAGTTTTGCTCGAAATCCATACGTATTAAAACTGCGGTCTTCAGCAAGAATATACCCGTTCGGATCGCCCAGAAAATAAAATTCATGAGCATCGATACTCCCTGGTGTAAAGAGTAAGTTTCCCTCTCTTCTAAAGATCCCAATAAAAAGATTGCTGCTCTTATCGGCTTCACGACTAAATGTATGATAATAGGAAAATGACTGATAGGAGTTTGATGTCAGTTGCCGGTCGTCTTTAATCCCCTCTTCAATGGGATCGAATGGGATCTGAGTATTGGTCTTCGACCAGTTGAAGTTTACCGTAGCATAATCATTCTCACCAAAGAGATAGTCGAGTTTTCCGTAGGTAAAATAATCGAAGCCATGATCGTGATCGATCAGGTTAATAGGCTCATCGATACGGCGATCGGTTTCCTGACGAGATCCTGATAGGAATACTCCAAGATCACCAATATGATCACTCAGTGAAAGGCTTTGCCCATTTTGATTGATTGGTTTTAGCTTAGATGTAGAAATTCCTACCGAGTCGGGCGCAGCGTTATCCCTACCAAGATAACTACCTCCATACATACTCGCCGTCAGGTGAGCATTGCCGCTCGGCACCCGATTTTGCAATTCAATGATAGCCGCCGTTTGGCCACCATACTGTGCATCGATCGTACCAGATGTGAGCGTAGCAAGATCAACTACTTTATCATCGACTACTTCGTTAAGCCCACCGAATACGCCAAGCGGCACCGGAATGCCATCAACATAGTAAGTATATTCACCATGCATTCCCTTTACATGTACTTCACCCGTAGGAGCTCGAACAGCGCCGAGCAGATTTTCCTGAACCAGATTAATAATTCGGTGCGTCGGCGAAGCGTGATAATTCGCAGCATCGAGTGTTTGAGCGCCGCTCTCGACATCGATCGACGGAATGGTAGCCATCGCCGCTTCAGCGACCGTTATTTCTTCCTGTTCGATGTTCTGCATCCGAATCGTATCGATCGTATGTTGTGAAGTAATGGAGATCGTTCGTGATAGAGAGCGGTATCCAACGATCGAAACATGAAGCTCGTAAGCGCCCTCGTCGACATCAGTAAATTCAGCACGACCAAGGATCGATGAAATCTTACCGGAAATAAACGTGGTCGATCTGTATAGTGATACTCTCGCCAACTGTAACGGAACAGCGTGAGCCGAATCGATAATGACAGCAGTATAATGAGTATGTGGTGGAGCGCTGGCCTCGCTCGGATGCCCAAGTGCGACAATCAAAAGAACTGCAAAAAATGCTTTTAAAATAACCGATACCATAATCAAAAATTGAAATACTGTAAAGAATACAGCAATTGCAGAAACCTGCAAACTGCCCTTTAAATAGAGCTGGGATTATGATATGCTCGGAGGACCCCGAAGATGTGTATTGTTCTGCGATTCAAGAGTAATAAGCGCAGAAGCTATTGTGATAGTTGGAAGGACTTGAGAGATCCGACGCTCAGGGAGAACGATCGATGTAAACGATTCAACACTGTTGGTAGATTCGACATCACAGGCGTTGCAAGTTGAGCTAAGATATGCGTGGTGATGATCGCAGTCGCTATGGGTATGAAGATACGGGGCAAATAGTTTTGCAGAAAGCACAGCAATGCCCAGCGCAAAAACAAGCGCACGCCATTGTAACATTCTTCTTAGCTGCTGCATCGAAGATTATTAATATGCCAGGTGAAGGTATAAGTTCCGAGGGATTATCTGATCAAACGGAAAGACCCTGTTACTTCCTCGTTGGTTTCGCGATGTTTAATTACATATCGATAAGCACCCGATGGTAATGACACTCCATCAATAGTTATTGTATAGATCCCTTTTGCAGGGGCATGTAAAACATCTTCGGACTTAACCAATTTACCGGTAGCATCAAAGATCTGTACTTCAATATCCCCCGCTAATCCAACTCCTAGGGGAATTGCCGCCCTATAAGAAGTACGATTAGTGATCGGATCCGGAATAATTTCCGATAACATCTGCAACGTAAGCTTATCGCCCAGCTGCATGTATTTCATTAAGGTCTTTTCCCCGCATTCAAGAAGCAACGTATAGCCAGCTTCGGAAGAAATGACACCAAGTACACACTTCGAAAAATTCGGGTCGCCGCCATTGACGGTTATATTATTCAAAGACATTGTCGTCGAGATCGTATCGGTAAGCCGCGCAAGGAATGTGAGCGTTGCAATGGTTACCCCGGAATCGATCTCGATAAACGGCTGCCCTTGCAGTGTCATCTTTTGTGTGGTATGCTTAGGCGTCCCACCCGGCGGACCAAGGGTATAGGTTACATTCGGAATGAGTATTTGCGGCTGATGCTTCGAATCGGTTTGTAATTCAAGAAGGTCGCTATTACAATTTATATCGAACGAGATGTCGGTTATGTTTTTGCCATGCGTGGTGCGACGTGGTATGAGTTCGAACGTGACGGTATCCCCAACTTTAATATCCTGACGATTAGCAACCAGGTCAAAATTTACCGTATCGGTTGGGATGACATTCGCGATCACCGGTATTATCCGATGAGCTGCAGTATCGGAATTACTGGTTATATCAAGAGAGCCAACAATGTGTCCGGTCGTTACAGGAGCAAGATGAAAATTAATAGCAGTCTGCTCATTCGAAGCAAAGAGTTTCTTCGGCGATGGACTCATTGATATATCAACGGGACCTGTATACGTATAGGTGAATACGCTTAACGAATCGCATCCGGGATTCCGAACTAGCAAGGTCTGATCGCTCAACTCACAGAATTTAATCGTGCCAAGATTGATCGTATCTTTATCAAGCGTTAAGTAACGAGTGCCGTATTTGACATCGAGGAAATAGACGATCGTTGTATCGACTGGCATCTGATTGCCGATTCTGTAATTTATCGTAATTTTTCCACTATACGTACCAACGACTTTAGGAATAACAAGAGCATTAATAGTAAAGGCAGGTGTTACCGCAAAAAGATCGTATGGAATATTGCCCCAGGAGATCGTGACATTCGGATCAGAGGCTGGTGTCATTGTTACCGAGTTAATCGTCACCTTATCAGGACATCCGGGATTTGATAAATTAATGACGAATGGTCGTGACGTATCGCATCTGGTTAGGTGCAGATCGAAGAGCGTATCATAGTATGCAGGGATATATAAAAAAGCAGGATCGGTCGTACCGATGCCATGCAGTTTTATATCTACTGTCTTTCCTTCTCCAAGTGTCGTAAAAGCCAGATGCAGCACTGCATCGAAAACACCTGCAGTTGGCGGTGTAAAGTTTACAAATATCCGACCGGTAGCATTCGGCTTTATCGGAGAAGTATATGGCGGAGAGCCAACTAATGTAAAGGCAGAAGATCCTGTAATATTCGCCGACGTAATGACGATATCCGTACAGCCAAGATTCAGTAACGGCAATGCAGTGTCTCGGGTATTACAAGTAGAAATAATACCGGCAAATAAAGAATCAGCTAATACATAGGATCCCTTTGAATCGATCGATGCTGAAATAGCAATAACGGTATCGCGGCGAATTCCCTGATGCTGAAGCTTAAATGTGATCGAGTTTGCATACGGACCAGCCAATGTAAAGAATAAGTGGATATCAAAACTTGTGACATCACCCGGTAGTAGAGCTATCGGAAAATTGATCGGATTACCCATTAGATCGGTCATTGTAAAACCAGTCGTTGAAGCAGGAATACCATTCAAAATAAAGAGCGTGTCGCAGCCAAGATTTCTTATGGTTATGACAGTATCATACGGAGCGCAATAATTAACCGAGCCGAAATTCAGGGCAGTTGGCGCAACGATCGCTGCCGGCTCAACCCCAACGGCATGCAGCGTTACCGTAATGATCGTATCAAGGACGCGTTGATAAATATTTGAATAATAGCGGAGACGGATCTGAGTAGTGATCAGCGTATCACTGTGAAATAATTTAGAAGGCTCCCATTTGAATAGGATGGAGTCCTTCTGACCTTCCGTTAATGCTCGTGGCAATGGTGGAATGGAAACTACTGATAGTGCTCCACTGGTGAACAGATCGGAGGTAGGATCAACAAGCTCCACTAACTGAATTGTATCATCTTCACAATAATGATTTATCAGTCCAATTGAAGCGAACGTCGTCTCACAAATATTTCCGGAAAGAGAAATGGTTGTGCCCGTAATTTCAAGTTCAACTGAAGGTTCTTGGATCGCACCATCGCCACCATCGCGTGTCTTCCAAACGCCACCATGCCCATCGAACGCATAAACAACGCCACCACTACATCCGGTTACGACGAATCTGGAGTCTTGTGAAGTGCTTGGGCCACCAACACTATCCC
>DASTAO010000184.1:0-7430 GCA_035712525.1 Kapaibacterium sp. (SeqCode) | reverse complement strand
ACCGACATACCGGCAAAATCGCAGGAAAGCTCTCCGGCTATCTATACTACTCCACCGACACAACAGCAGCAACCGAAAGACCAGGCACCGATAACTCTCAGCACAAAGAAAAAAATAGCAGATTCGACAAAGCCTGTCGTTGCATCAGATACTGTTGCCCCGAAACCACATACTATCGATGACGACCTTATTCATCCCACCTCAAAACCCAATAAATATAATGCCGATAGCACAAAGGTACCTTTACATGCGAAATAACGAAAGTATGATTGAAACTCCTTGGTAGCGTTATGGTGTATTCCTGCGTATGCGTAGGCAATTCATTCGCCGATATCACTTGGTTCTTGCATCGGTATACCTTTATAACGAGTATCGCGGCTACCGTGAACTCGAACGATTGCTTACTGCCATAAAAGCTAAATTCCCCGGCGAAACACAATTCATTGCCGATGTCACTAAGCATACCGAAGATGAGCACAAGCATTATCTAATGTTTCGTCACTATTTCGAATCGCGTGGCGAACAACCAATTGCCATAGGCTCTACCAATGGCTATATCGACCGTTTTGTAAAACTAATCTTCCGAAAGAAACTGGACGAACTCGATCAGAAAGAGATCCTTAATAATGATAAGCGCTTCTTTAGATTATGCCGCCTTGTAATGATGACAGAATTCCGCGGCATGAAGCAAGTAGATAGTTTATTACGCTCAACAGTGATCCAACAAAGCGACGAACTGATGCGAATCTTCCGCATCATCGAACGTGATGAACCTACTCACTGCTTGCCCTATCAACGATGGCTGCAAACCAAAGGTAGCCATGAGCCGGGACTTCGCGAACGATTGGCCGACTGGTGGATACACTATTCGCTGGTCGGAATAACATTTCCCATGCTCTATATCAATATCTTTCGACAGACGGTCGCTTTATGAGATCAATGATCCTCGATCCACTGCTTTGAGAGAATAATGGCCTGATCGAAGCTCGCCACGATATTTTCTTCACCAAGTGTGGTTAGGAATCCTGATTGTTCCAAAGCTACCATGGGCTGTGAATGAAGTTCGGCCAGCAAAAAAAGTGCTCCGCGCTGGTGTAATTTTTTCCAAATATCCTCAATGGCTTTCATTCCGGTAGCATCGATCGTCAAGACATGGCGCATCCGAAGGATCATTACTTTTGGCTGCTCATTGAGATCCCGGATCGTCTCCAGAAATTTTTCTGCTGCGCCAAAAAAGAAGGGGCCATTGATCTCAAATATTTGTACCCCTTTAGGAATATCCGCCACAAGAATATCCTGATCATGTTCTTCGTCTATGAACTCGGAACTGACCACACTGATATTCGTTACGAGCGCCATCCTCCGCATAAAGAGAAAGGCGGCAAGTATCATACCAACTTCAATGGCAACGGTAAGATCGATCACTACGGTCAGAATAAAGGTCGTTAGCAAGACCACTATGTCACTCTTCGGTGCTTTCAGCATCGAACGAAACGTGCGCCATTCACTCATGTTATAACTTACGACGACGAGTATAGCAGCTAATACCGCCATCGGTATCATCGAGACATATTTCCCGATCGCGAAAATGACGAGCAAGAGGAAGATGGAGTGAATAATGCCTGCCACCGGTGTTCTGCCTCCACTCTTAATGTTTGTTGCCGTACGGGCAATGGCGCCGGTTGCGGGAATTCCACCGAAGAGTGGGGACGCAATATTTGCAATTCCCTGAGCTATCAGTTCCATATTTGAGCGATGCCTTGTCCCAAGCATGCCATCGGCAACGACCGCCGATAATAACGATTCGATGGAGATCAAAACCGACATTGTAATGACCGATGGCATCAGCTCTTTTACGGCTGAGAAGGTAATATGCGGCACTTGAGGACTGGGCATCGAACTACCGGTGAGATTGAACTTTGAACCGATCGTTTCGACGGGAATTGAAAACAGTTGAACTAGAACAGAGCACACTACAAGCGATACAAATGGACTTGGGATCTTTGTTGTTATTTTTGGAAAATAAATGATGATCAGTAGTGCGACCATAGCAAGCGCCAGTGCATACCAATTGATAGAAGTAGCATTGGCACCATAGGCCTGCCATTTTTCAATAAGTTCTGCAGGCACTACCCCCATCCTCAAACCAAAGAGATCTTTTATCTGCGAAGAAAAAATGATAATGGCAATTCCTGAAGTAAAGCCGGTAATAACCGGCGCGGGAATGAATTTAATGACGCCACCGAGTTTGGCAAGACCCATTGCAAGAACGACAAGTCCTGAAAGCACCGTGGCGATTAGTAGTCCATCAACTCCAAACTTCTGAACTACACCATAGATGACAACTATGAATGCCCCGGTCGGTCCTCCGATCTGGACACGACTTCCACCAAGGGCAGATATGAGGAAGCCCGCTACAATGGCGGTAATCAGTCCTTTTTCCGGAGTAACTCCCGAAGCGATCCCGAAAGCGATCGCCAATGGCAATGCAACGGTACCGACAATAAGACCGGCGATCAGGTCTTTGACAAAAGCTTGTGTAGTATAACCTTCTTTAAGGGTGGTAAGAAGTTTTGGGGTAAAGGCAATCGGTAAGCGCAACTTCATTTTGCAAAACTAATACAATTTTGCAATCGACATGCTAAATTACAGTTTAAGAAAATCAGCTATCAGCGTATTAATCTCTTCTGCTTCTTCGACGATCATAAAATGTGTCCCACCGGAGATAATAACATCTGCCGAAGTATACTTTGCTGGCAGAATAACATCATTCGAGCCTTGGATATGAAAGAGTTTGACTGAAGGAACATCTGCGTGCCAGTTGCTGATTGCTGAAACTGCCCAACTAATGAAAGCTCCATCGGCTGAGAAGAAAAAATCTCGTTGCAAATCCTGAACGTGCTTAAGCGGCGTTCGAAAGAATCTGTAGGCAATTCTAGATAGTATTTTTACGACTGAAGGTCTGAGTAGCTTATGGAGTTTTATTGCAAAGGCAAATTTAATTTGCCGTGAAAATTCAGAATACTGTTTGATCGATGAGATCAGAATGACCTTTTCAACTTCAATGAGTTTAGCGATCTCGATCGCAAGCATTCCTCCAAACGATACTCCGAGTAAGATAGGGCGCTCATAAGTTATTTGCGGTAAACATTTTTTGGCATACACTTCGATCGATTCACCCTTTTTTGTATCAGGAGGTTTCAGATAAATCAATTCATAGCCCGGGAGTTTTAGGAAGGAAAAGAGCCGTTCATCAGCACCTACGCCGCTTAACATATAGATAGTTTGCACAGTAACCCTAACGACTACTAAAAAAGCTTGTTTCAGCACCTAGGACTTTTCCCTCTTGGTTATTGTTATTAACTCCCAATATATTTTTTTTATTTAAATGGCTAATCTTCTCACTACCACTCCGGCAGCTACAAAACCAACTACAAATGGGCAAACTGCTGCTCCGATCCAAAGCACCGGTTTGAATACCAAGCACTCCTATGATTTCGACGTCATCGTCGTTGGCGGCGGACCTGGCGGCGAACCGGCAGCCATTCGTGCATCGCAGCTTGGCCTCCGCGTTGCTTGTATCGAGCGCGAACGCGTTGGTGGTATTTGCACGAATTGGGGTTGCATTCCGACCAAAGCATTATTGAAGAATGCCGAGATCTATTCCGAATTCAAAGAAGCTCCGAAAGAGTGGGGCATTACCTACGATAATCTTAAAGTCGATTTCGGCGCGATCATCAAGCGCTCTCGTGGTGTAACGGATAAGAATGTCCGTGGCATCGAATATCTGTTCAAGAAGAACAAGATCGAGTTGATCGCCGGTAACGGAGTTTTGACTTCGGCCAACACAGTCGAAGTAACAGCAAGAGACGGTTCTAAGCGAACGGTAAGTGCAGCACGAATCATTATCGCAACCGGAGCCCGCGCCCGCTTACTACCGAATCTTAAAGCTGACGGCAAACGAATCCTCACTGCTACCGAAGCCATGATAATGGATCACATCCCCGAATCGATGACGATCGTCGGCTCCGGGGCCATCGGCATCGAGTTTGCGTATTTCTATCACACCTTCGGCACGAAGATCACGATCATCGAGATGATGCCGAATATTCTGCCCGTTGAAGATACCGAAGTATCGGCGGAGCTTGAGAAGCTCTACAAGAAAGCAGGTATGACGATCTATACCAATACGAAGGTTAGCACCGTTAGCGTCGGTGATAAGGGCACAACAGTCGAGATCGAAACTGCTGATGGCAAGAAAGAAAAACTCGAAGCAGAGTGTACGCTCATCGCGATCGGTGTTCAGGCCAATACAGAAAACATCGGGCTCGAAAAGCTTGGGATTAAAATGACAAAAGGATTCATCGATGTCGATGAATATATGAGAACCTCGAACCCAACCATCTACGCTGTTGGCGATGTTGCCGGCCCGCCGTGGTTAGCACACGTTGCAACAGCAGAAGGAATCGTCGCTGCCGAGCATATCGCAACCGGCCATTCGCATGCCGTCGATTACGATAACATACCCGGCTGCACCTATTGCCAGCCGCAGGTTGCTTCGGTAGGCCTTACCGAACGAGCCTTAAAAGAAAAAGGGACTGCCTATAAAGTTGGTAAATTCCCATTCAGTGCCCTCGGCAAAGCCCGCGCGATCGGCCGCACCGAAGGCTTTGTAAAATTACTCTTTGATGAAAAGTACGGTGAATTACTCGGTGCTCATATCATCGGCCCCGAAGCCACCGAGATCTTAGAAGAACTCGTCATCGCCCGCTCCCACGGCGCAACAGCTGAGAGCATCTTAAGGACGATCCATCCGCATCCCACGATCGGCGAAGCAGTAATGGAAGCGTCAAGCGTTGCCATGGAAGAGGCAATCCATTTGTAAGAGATAAAATGCCGGAGATATGTAGATTCCTCGGAATTGTGATCGCAATGCATTATAACGATCACGAACCGCCCCACTTCCATGCAAAGTATGGTGATGAGGTTGGAGTTTTTTCCATTGCTGAATTAAAGCTAATAGAAGGTACATTACCAAAGAGAATTGTTGCTTATGTTCTAGAGTAGGCATTCGAACATCGCGATGAATTAATGACAGACTGGTTCCTATCAAGAGAGCGGAAACCTCTTCAGAAAATTGATCCTTTAGTGTAGTATGTTAACAGTTCAAAGAGTCGAGTACTTAAAGGAATATTCCCTACTGCTGAAATTTAGTGACGGCAGTGAACGAATAGTTGATCTTGAAAAAGAACTCTACGGAGAGGTATTTGAACCATTAAAAGCCAAGCAGTCCTTCGCCCAGGTTTATGTTAACAATGATACTGGGACGATTGAATGGTTCAATGGCGCTGATTTTGCCCCGGAATTTCTATACACTATTTCAAAATCATCATAGCTCTATTGTAAGAGCGAGAGTCAATTTCTAAACACCTTTTTCTGACTCACATCTGAATGGTACCGCTTATACTTCGGGTATTACTCATACTTTCTTCGTTCACCGGTCATTCGAAATCACCAGAACAATATTCTAAGCAGGTTGTCGAGCTGACGCATAAAGCAGCGAAAGAAATTCCATCGCTCGCTGCGTTTATTGTCGAGCAAAACGGGAAAGTAAATTGTGAAGAGTATTTTCATGGTGCTTCTTCGAATAGTGAATTCGATGTAAAGTCAGTCACAAAATCTGTGGTCTCCGCCATTGCAGGCGCTGCTAAGCAGCGAGGATTATTACCACCACTCGATACTCCGTTTCTCGATGTAATGCCGGAATATCGACTGCCCAATCGGCGAGGGCCTCACATCTGGTTTGGCGAAATAGGAGGGGACGATTTTGATGATTTCAACGAAGATGATTCTCTGCGAAATATTCTTACGTTGCGACATTTACTCACGATGCAGCCTGGCTTTACCTATGACGATTTTGGCGCAACCGCCGGTGAACTCTGCTGGGCAAGTGATCCGGTACGCTTCATGATCGATATGCCATTCGAGCATCCTCCCGGCGATACCTTCTGCTATTGCACCGGCGCCTCGATCATGTTTGGTGCGGCGTTAGCTAAACTCGTCGGCACCGATCTAAAAACATTTGCCGATACTGCCATATTTGCTCCTGTAGGGATGACCGTCAATCGGTGGGCAACCGATCCCGAAGGACGGAGGCTTGGTGGCTCAGAGCTATTTTGCAGAGCCATCGATCTTCTAAAATTAGGAGAAGTATATCTCAATAAAGGTATGGCGAACGGGAAGCAAGTATTGCCAAAAGAGTGGGTCGAGGAATCCGTAGCTGAGCACGCTGCGCTGAACCACTGGGATGTTACCCCAAACGTAAATGGCTACGGATATTATTGGTGGCGAAGAATCTCCCACAAGCACCAGATGTATTTCGCAAGCGGCTACGGCGGCCAACTTATCTGTATTGTCCCTGATTTGAATATGGTCATCATAACGATCTGCACTCTCGGGAAGAATCGGGGCCGATCTGAATTAAAACGGTTGCATTCGTATATCGATCAAATTATTGCAGTATCCAATTAGACTGAAGATATATTAGGTCACGATTTCTTGACCCGCACCCTACCGAAAGTTAGGGTATATTTGTAATGCAAATATGCCCAATCGTTTATTAATTGTTTTCCTCTTTCTTCTTTGCGGTCACACAGCCGCTCGAACACAAAACATTTCCAAGGCCATCATTGGAGATACGGTATTCGTCGGGAAATACGATATTGTAGAAATCGGAAATTCACTTTGGACAAATCCGTGTAAAGGGTCGGAAGTAGATGGCGTTAATTGGTATGGCCCTTATGATGACCCTAAAAATATATTCATATTCATCCTTAACAAGGGTATCTTCAGTGTTTATTTCCATCCTAAATCAACAGATACTATTAAATCATGCACATATTTTGAGGTGCTTTATAAAAATTATTCTCGAGGATGTACCGGCGGATCAGGTAGATTCGATATGTGTTTTTCAGGATACGGCATTCCTACTGATTCTCTTGTTTTGATTCGCCCACAGCAGGAATCGTTTACCCTTTTACCTTCAGCAATCCAAAAAAGATATTCGGGAATTCTTGTAGTTCAAGTTTCAAATAATACTAATTCTATTGTAAGTCTAAAAAGCACCTCATTATTCGCCGATAGCCTTTCGCTTATTACACTAGATTCAGTTATGGATTCAACTGGCAAGCGATTAGCTGTTATTCCTCCATTTGCGAACAGGATGAAAGTCTTAATTTCTCTTTCTTCAAAACGAGGGCCAGTTCTTAAAGATGAGACCTACTCATCATCAATTAACTTTTTGCTTTCTAGATTAGGCATCGATTCGATCTACACAAATACTCCAACACTGACTCTACCTCGTCCTAACAATCTGGGCTTAACCTCGATGCAAGATTCTTTAGTTTTTCATTCAACTGTCGGTGAAAAAC
>DASTAO010000183.1:0-12058 GCA_035712525.1 Kapaibacterium sp. (SeqCode) | reverse complement strand
GAGCAGCTGCTTGGTAACGGCGATATGCTATATCTCCCCAGTGGAACGCCAAAGCCGATCAGATTGCAGGCACCCTATATTTCCACGGAAGAAGTTGAAGCGATCGTCGATTCCATTTCATCGCAGCAGGGTAATGGATATTCCTATTCTCATCCCTGGCGCTTGCCATCAGTTAAGCAAAAAGGCGGCTCTGGTGCCGGGATGGACGATGGCGATCTCGATCCGATGTTCGAAGATGCAGCCCGTTGTGTCGTGCAACATGGGCAGGCAAGCACCTCAATGCTTCAGCGCCGCTTAAAGGTTGGGTATTCCCGCGCCGCCAGGATCGTTGACGAACTCGAACGCCATGGCATCGTCGGTGCTGCCGATGGTGCAAAAGCAAGAGAAGTATTGGTTGAGACCGAGTCGGAGCTCGATGTAATTCTACAGAGCTTCTAGCTCCTACCCTTGGAATTATTAGAAAAATCTCATAGTTGCAATTATTGTCTACATAAGGTGGTGTAAGATCAGGTTTTATGTTTTACCCTGATCGTATATCCTTTGACCCAGCCCTACTCTTAACCGATAGGGCTTTTTTAATTAATTCTTCTTTCGGCAGTTGACGAAGAATATTCTGAACCGGCCTTCTTCGTCTTTATGGAGGCTTATGCAAAGGCCATTGCCATTATTAAAAGTAAGGATCTCATCCTTATCGGAAATACCAACCCCAAAGCGGTGAGTCATGTCATTGGCAGCGCGGTAATAGGCATTGCTATCGGCTTGGTAAGAATCCCATTCCAAATGTTCAAGTGATTTTTCCGCAGTTAACATTAGCGTAAACTTTCCCTCGACACCATACCATTTTACGCTATCGGCCTGTATCAATGTCCTTATATCATTTGACATCGAGATACGCTGAGGGATCTTTTCAGTGATAAGTGAATCGAGTCGGAGTTTGTTTTGGATCGTGGCTAAAAGATCGTCGGTCGAAAATTCAACAGGCTGCGCGGAAATGATCCTACCCAAGAAGATAAAAAGTGAAAAAAATAGCCATTGCTTCACTGAGATGGATCTCGCTTAGAAAGCAAATAAAACGATTGTCTTACGGGCTTCATTCCTTAAATAATCAGGGCGGAGTTCCGGAGAACACCGCCCCTGTCATCCATCATAATAAAGCAACTAGTGAGAGCGGTGAAGTTGCTTCTTTTCTCCTTCAAGGAGAAAGATCTAAAGACTGTTTACAAATATACAAACTTGAACTGCCTTGTGCAATGATAATACCTATATTATGATACGTTTACATTTATATCCTGGTTCTCTAAATTGGTGGAAAAATAGTTGCGCTCATACGTGAGTATTGGGATTGAAAAATAATTTGCTTTTTCCTGAAAATTTGCTTATATTCGTGCAGAGCGTTTCACTGTACACCCAAAAATTTTTCACCCACTTTTTTTTATGCACAGTATTCATATATATCAATAGGAGGAATTCTATGGCATTTATCGATAGGACTAAGAACATGCTCATGTCACCGAAGACCGAATGGGTGGCAGTTGCGACTGAGGAAGCCGACGCAAATAAAGTATTCATGAGTTATGTAGTACCGTGGGTAGTGATCGATGCCGTTTGCGCATTCATCGGCCACGGGGTGATCTGGGGATCGTCCCATTATGGTGCCTTTGCCATGAAGTGGGGTATGTACTATGCCGTTATGTCGGTGGTGACGTCCCTCGTAGCTGTCTGGATTACGGCGGCAGTTATTAATGCGTTAGCCCCATCGTTTAATTCTGAAAAGAGCATGGGCCGTGCGATGCAGACTGTTGCGTATGCCTCAACGGCTACATACGTAGGTGGAATTCTTGCCATTGTCCCATTCCTGGGATGGCTTGGGATGCTCTTCGGGCTCTATGGTATCTACCTCTTCTACCTCGGTTTACCGCAAACAATGAAAACCCCTGCCGATAAAGTGGTCGTCTATATGATCGTTTCTGCGGTTGTTCTAATCGCTGCCTGGGCGATAGTCGGGGCGATCATGGCCGGTATCCTAATGAGTGTATTCGGACTTAGTTTATGGACCGGGGCACTTACGATGTAACGGAATGTTACAACCGATTTTAGTGGCAGCGGGCGGTTTTTTAATCGCCCGTTGTCATATTTGGATGATTTTCTGTGTCATTATAGAAATTGCTTGTTCCAACACATACTTTTTATTATTGACATATGGCATCTGACTTCCAACACGACCGCCGGGATTTCCTGAAAAAATTCGGTTCTGGCCTTGCCGGTATTACAATTGTCGGCTCATTAACCCCACTACTTGAAGCTTGCTCGAGCCCTACTTCATCAGGAGCTTCTGAAACCACCGGTTCGACGAAAGTAGTAGATGTATCGTCATTGACGGCCGATAATATGGGTATCGCTGCTACTTCACCAGCAGGGAATCCATTATTGATTATCCGGCTATCAGCAACGACGTATGAAACGTTGGTGATGATCTGCAAACACGAAGGCTGTATGCCACCAAGTATGGCATTGGCTAACGGGGTCATCGCCTGTTCTTGTCATGGTTCTCAGTATGACATTACCGGCACAGTAACTCGCGGCCCGGCCAGAGAGAATCTGGATTCGCATACAACCACCTTCGATGCGGCGACAAAAAAAGTGACAATCACATTCTAATCAGAAATTTTTAGATTGCTACGGTGTCTTTTTGGAAAGAGAATTATTTTTTCCAAAAAAGCATGGACAATATGTTGCCGATCGTTCCTCCCGAACAAGGATCCCGCCGCGCATTCTTGAAGAAATTTGGAGCTGCCGTTGCGGGGATCACCATAGTAGGCTCGCTTCCCGCCATTCTTGAAAGCTGCAGTAGTACCAGTGTCGATGTCGGCGCTGGTTCCGATGGCGGGCAGAAACTGACGGTCGATGTAGCCTCATTAACAGCTGATAATACCGCCATTCATACAAAGGCACCGGTTTCAGGACGGGAGATTCTTGTAGTGCGCCGTAGTTCAACTACCTACGAAACGCTGCTGCTCGTTTGCACCCACGATGGCTGTACCTATCCGGATATCGATCTTAGCGGCACGCAGATAATATGCAAGTGCCATAACTCTGTATTTGATATTTCGGGTGGGCGCCTCTCCGGTCCGGCACCGACTGCCCTAACCGCGTTTGCTACGACGTTCGATGCAACAGCAAAAAGGGTGACGATCACATTTTAAAGAACTCATCGCGGACGAGTTCTTCGAGGAATCCGTGCTGAATACTGTTGCTGGCAATGATCGATAATTTGTAAACGGAAAAATCAGTACCGTCATAATGAGTTGTCGTACCACCTGCTTCGCGAACCAGTAATGCTCCGGCGGCTGAATCCCATGGAGCTAGTCCCGATTCATAAAACGCATCAAATCTTCCGCAAGCTACATATGCGAGATCGAGGGCTGCACTGCCAAGGCGTCGGATAATAAGGCCTTTGTTTAAAAATCTATTGAAGCGCTTAATGTCGCCGTAAGGATCTTCGCCAATATTATACGGGAAGCCGGTAACATACATTGAGCGGGCAGGATCATTCGTTTTCGAGACAGAAATTTTTTCGCCGTTCAAGTAAGCGCCTTCACCACGAATGGCGGTAAATAATTCATTGCGCGACGGATCGAAAATAACCCCGCATTGAATGATGCCATCGACTTCGATACCGATGGAAATGCACCAGATCGGCAACCCATGAGCAAAATTTAGTGTGCCGTCGATCGGATCGACGATCCATTTTACTCCGATGGCGCTTTGTTTATTGCCGCCACCTTCCTCGCCGAGAATAGTGTGCGTAGGAAATTTCTTCGCTACTTCCTCGCGAATAAAGTCTTCATTATGCTTATCGACATGAGTAACTAAGTCGAAGGCATTGGTCTTCGATTCTATCTTCAGGCTTCCTCGTTGTGCTTGAAGCGAATAGGCGCCGGCTTCATGAGCCAGGCTAATTGCAAAGTCAAGAAATTGTTGTATTTCGGACATGTGTTGCTATATGCAGAGTTAGAAACAGGCAATGCATATAACGCTCGTAATTCTCATAAGTTACTTCATCGGTTCGATACCAACGGCCTATATTGCCGTAAAATGTTTTGGCGGCAAGGATCTGCGCAAGGAAGGCTCGCGAAATATCGGCGCGAGAAATGCGTATGAAGTTACGAATAACAGATCCGTTGGCATTACGGTCTTAGTGTTGGATCTTTTAAAAGGGTTGCTTCCGGTATTAATACTGTTACTCATCGATTTCTCCGGTGCGATACCATTTGCTTCGGCAGCATTGATACTTGGCCATTGTTATCCGCTGTGGCTCAAGTTTCAAGGGGGCAGGGGTCTTGCAACAACTGCGGGAGTATTACTGCTTGTGTGTCCGGTACTTATTCCGATCTGGCTTGCATCCTATTTCATTAGTGGGTTGGTAAAAAAGAATGTTCATCTGCAAACAGTAATAGCGGTCACTGTCACTGCAGCAGCAGAGCTGCTCTTCTTTCCGGATATTGTAAACATTGCCTCGATCGCATCCACCGGTTGGAGTGCTGAAATATTATTACGCTGGCAATACTCCATAACAATGGTATTTTTGATCATTCTTTCTCGCCATATCGAACCGCTCAGAAGCTTGAACAGACTGTGAGTGAAAAACAGAAATACGATTTCATCCCGCAACTCGATAACCCCGCCAACGTACATCATATCGAATTGCGCTTGGTCCCGAAGGATTCGTATGTGCTCGATGTCGGCTGCCATACCGGCATTCTTGCGGGTGCCTTACAGCAATTCAATAATGCGAGAGTGGTTGGTATCGATACCGATGCTTCGGCATTAGCCGTTGCCAGAACCAGGATGAAGGATGCCTTATTACTCAACATCGAAGAAACCGGTTGGGAGGCAGTTCTCGTACAGCAGGGTTGGAAGAATTTCGATGTGATCTTGTTCGGCGATGTGCTTGAGCATACCCGCGATCCTGAAGCCATTCTTACGGCTGCCAAGAAACTTCTGAAACCCGGAGGACGTATTGTCGTTAGTATTCCGAACATTGCCAATCTGCGGGTCCGTATCGGATTGCTCTTTGGGCGCTTTGCCTACGCCGATAGTGGAATACTCGATAGGACGCATCTGAGGTTTTTTACACGGACTTCCGGCCGCCAGATGATCGAACGCTGCGGATATCGGGTCACGGAAACCGACGTTGCCGGCTATAGTTTACCGCATTGGCTTATAAAACGATTTTCCGGTCTCTTAGCGGTGCAGCTTGTCTATGCCGCTGAGATCGCAACCACATAATACTGGATCATTACGTATGAACGGATTAGTACAACTCTTAGCCCTCATTTCGCTTACAACGCAATTACCAGCCTGTACCAAAACCGATAACCACGATCTGAAATCGTCGCAGGTTTATACGAATTCTTCGGTTGCTCGTTCAGTCCGCGATTCCCTTAACGATCAAGTTTCGAATTCCAGAAGAAATGCCATCACAAAAGCTGTGGCAAAAGCAAGCGGCGCCGTTGTTGGTATTAATGTTACTGAGATTCATGAGCAGACGTATTATGATCCGTGGGAGCAGATGATGCAGAACGATCCGTTCTTCCGTCAATTCTTTGGCGGGCGTGGGGGTGGTGGCTATACTCAGCGGTATCAGGTCAAAGAGCTCGGTTCGGGTTTTATTATTTCGCCGGACGGATATATTCTTACGAACGATCACGTCGCCGGGAAAGCATCGAAGATCATCATTACCACGACAATGGGCAAGCAATACGATGCCCGAGTTATTAATACCGATCCAGTCTCCGATGTCTGTCTCTTAAAGATCGATGCAAATGATCTCCCCTACCTGCAACTTGGCAATTCGGACGACATCGATGTTGGTGAATGGGCAATTGCGATGGGTAATCCGTTCGGACTTTTCGAAAAGAATAATAAGCCGACGGTTACCGTCGGTGTAGTTTCCAATAGTGGAGTAAACCTCGGGTATCAGGACGGCCGCAATATGCGCGAGATGATCCAGACGGATGCTGCGATCTCAAGTGGTAATAGCGGTGGGCCGCTATTGAACATCAATGGCGATGTCATTGGCATGAATGCAACCATCTTTTCGACCGCTCAGAGTGGTATGGGTGCCGGTTCGATCGGGCTTGGCTTTGCGATTCCGGTGAACCGGATCAAGGTGATCGTTGATAATTTCCGCTCAGGAAAATCCATTCAGCATAATACGGCGCTTGGGTTTGTCGGTCAGACGCTTGATGATAATATGCGCGATCAATATGGCATTGCTGCATCAAGCGGTGTACTGATCATGGGTGTCAACCGTGGTTCGGCTGCCGATCAGGCTGGTATTCAAGCCGGTGATGTTATCACTTCGGTTAATGGCGACCCGGTAAAATCCGACGAAGAACTTTATAGCATCGTTGCTGATCATAAGGTCGGTGATGTTCTTATCTTTAATTTGGTCAGAGGAGAAAATAGCGGCACGATCAGAATGAAGTTGCCCCCGGCGGCAAGGAAATAGGTGTATATTTGACATCTATGCGTGCCCGCAACCGCTCGATCTGTTTCGTCGTCTTAGCGTTCGTTTTTTTAAACGGGTACTTCTCGGCTTTAGACGCACAACCGGTCGAAGAGCCGCAGATACTGATCTTAACTCCGAACCAAGTTTCCTACGACCCTTCGTTCGAGAAAGAGATCAAGAACCAGACCGAGCTGCTTCGCAAGAAGATCGATTCAAATCCGATCGAGAATATCCTTAACTCCCCTGAATTCCTAAAATTACCTGACGCCCGAAAGAAATTTTTTCTCAACTTCAAGACCTTCTACGAGCGGCTGGATTTCTTTAAGAACATTGCGCTCATCTGCGGAAATTATTTATCATATACCTTCGCCGAAAAATTTCCGAATCCGCTGATAACCATGAATGATATCCACACTGCCGGCAGTGTGGCAGAGTTGCGAGCGATTCATGATAGTGTCGGGTTGCAGTACATCATTAACTTTCCTTCGGTAAGACTTTATAAAGATTCGGGAAAAGCGTTTGCAAAGATAACGATGCAGTTGTACGACGGACAAACCGGCGCCATTGCCTTTTCGAAAGAGTATATCGGTGGATGGGATAATCCGGGATTTGAATTTGCCTGCGAAGATAGTACGCTAAGCTGTACGATCAACAATGCTCTTTCTCAGGCACTGGCAGAAGTTGTCGGCACCGTTACTTTCTTAAGCCCGAGAATTCGGTATGAAAAGCAGATCGCGCAAGAACGGTATCTTTTGCTGATAAATCGCTATTATTCAGCACCTTTCGATGAGCACATCATTAACTCGGCGATCCCTAAGACCGATAGCCTGATCGATCCGGCGTTGTTATTTCAATGCCTCTATGATTCGAGTCATACAAAATTTGTCGGCTTCTATTCGGCGAAAATGGGCAAACTCGATTTCGCTGCAATGCAAAAAAATAAGAAAGATAAATGGGTAAACATTAAGGTAGATCATGATCTTAACGATCCTGCCTTCTTTGACGATATTCCTCAAACCTATGCCTATCTTGTCTGCGGAGTTCGCTATGATGGCAAATGGTTTTATCAGAAAATGGATGTCACCTATTTTAATCCGAAGGATTCCTTTCAAGGCAAACTCGAATATTTTAATTCATCGCTTCAAGACCACCATTTTTTCATAGAGCACACAACCGATCTCGATCCGCAATTTTGGGAGACCGATCTCTTCGAAAAAATAAAAGATCTACGCAAGGATCCTCAGTGGGCGCAGTATGGTACCGGAATGTGGAAGAACGAGGAGCGCGAGAACAGGCCGTACATTGGAATGTATAAGGTCGTTGCTGATGCTCTTCGCAAAGATCGCGACGAGTTGAGCTCCCGAACCGATACGGCGATGAAGAAGTCCATCTTCATGCCGTTTTATGAACGATACCTTTCAAATTCAAAGGACGTTCTCGGGCTTTCGCATCAGACCAATAGCTTTTTTACCTATATCTATCCGATTGATCGGAGCGTCGTTCTGAATCCCGTTGTCATTGAAGATAAGAACCACCGGAGAGTGATCCGATATTTCGTCTATCTACCGGCTGAGAAGAAAATGTATGAGTGGACCTACCTACAGCCAAAAATTATCGATTCCAATTCCTGGTATGCGACGGAGATAATCGCCAGCCTTAAAAGTACCGTCGATTGGAATTACTCATATTCTACTCTCGATGATCCAAATTTTTGGAATACCTACGTCCTAAAACAGGAGGACAAAAAATATAAATACCTCAAGCCGCTTCCGTAATTATTTTACGGCGTAGATTCTCATACCGCTTGAGATAAAATGATTGATTCCTCGGACAACGCCGAAGCCGATTCGCTTAATAGGATTTGTGGGTTTTGCAGAACCGGGAGTAATAAAACCTTTCGAACGCAGCATCTCCATCAGTTTATCGCCCTGATTAGTAACATTGACGTATTTGAAGCCGACCTTCTTCAAATAATTCGTCATTGTCTTATTGGAGAAAATATTCAAGTGGCCTTCGGGCATAAAGTAGAACCAGTCCGAACCGCGAAGCTTGCGCTCAGGACAATCGTAGTTGCCGGTGGCCATGAATAGGACGCCGCCGGGTCTGAGCCATTTGTGGATCGTCTTTAGTGATTCCAGTGGATGTGGCAAATGCTCGATCACTTCGCGCATGACAATGACATCAAAAGTATTATCCGGATAATTTGCATCCTCGATCGACTTTGTCTCGACCGGTATTCCCATCTGGCGGACAAAATTTGCAGCATATTCCGATAGCTCCAGTCCATGACAATCGAAACCATGCTTCTTTGCCTTATCGAGAAAGACACCGGTGCCGCAACCGATCTCAAGAAGAGAATAGGCGGTTATTTTTTGAGGCTGATATTTCTTTAAGAGTGCTTTAATGCAATCGTTATCCCAATCTTCGAGCGTAAAAGCATCTTTTGTATTGTGCTCTTTTACATCTTTGACATAGTCGATGCTTTGATCAAAGCCATGGCCCTGAAAATAATCGGCATCGTAGAGTGCAGCGATCTTCTCCTGCTTTAAGCGGGGATTGGTATAGACCAAACCGCACTTATTGCACTGGACCATATTGAAGCTGCGCTTTTCGTAGCGTTTGGTAAAATCATCCGAGTTGCAGTAATCGCAACGGATGTATTCAAAATCGGTGGGTTGAAATTCCATCGGTATTATTCGGTACTTTCGTCTTCATCAGGCAGGACGATCACATCGTCTTCCGTCCCGCTGACAACCAACACACATTCGCCTTTAACATCGGCAGGAAATTGCTTCTCGATCTGAGCAAGGACATCGCTGACACCGCCGCGATACGTATGCTCATGTAGTTTTGTGATCTCACGGCAAAGCGCTACTCTTCTATCCTCACCACAAGCTTCGCCAAGTTCTTTCAGTAATCGTTTGATGCGGTGCGGCGACTCGTAGATCACGGTCGTTCGCTCTTCGCTTGCAATGTTAGTAATGCGTCGCTTGCGGCCTTTCTTTAGTGGCAGAAAACCTTCGAAGACGAAACGGGCAGTATCGAGTCCGCTTGCTGAAAGGGCAGCGATGGCAGCACAGGCTCCGGGAATCGGAACAACATCGACACCAGCCATGACCGCTTCTCGGACGATCGCCCAGGCAGGATCGGAAATGCCGGGTGTACCGGCATCGGTAATGATCGCGATATCTGTTCCACCCCTGAGATCGTCGGCAAGCTCAGCAGCGCGAGCTTTTTCGTTATGAGAATGATAGCTTACTAACCGACGTGGTTTGATGCCATGACGCTCGAACAGGATTCTGGCATGGCGGGTATCCTCGCAGGCGACGATATCGGCCTCTTGTAAGACCCTGATCGCCCGAAGCGATAAATCCTCCAGATTCCCGATCGGTGTAGCGACTAAATAGAGCATTCTCTCGTTCTAATTGTCCGACAAAACAGCAAGACTTTGTACAAAGGATTCACTTTTCTTTTCTTCGTCACGATTCTCACCGGATGCTCGGCGCATCGCACAGCCACGCTTGGTTGGGAAGGCGATCGCATTCGCATTCAGGTGACACCGCCCGGTGGCTCGCTGACATTGGAATGCCTTTCCTGCAATCAGTATATTCCACCTGCTCCGCTTTCAGAAAATAGCGACGGAGTGGCATACGTGAAAGTCGATGAAGCTTCAAATGCGATCACCTCGAAATTTCATATCGAAGCCGGCGGGCTTGATTCTGCATTCACGCTTCAACCTCCTCCTATAGATGAGGCAATGAAGAAGTATAAGCTATCTCAGCCGCTCACCGGAAGAATAATGATCACTCAGCTTGCCGTTATCTACGAGGATAGCACGATGCTTAAGCGAATAGGCTCGCTTTCACGTGGTGACCAGGCGAATCTTTTCTCCGAAAGCGAGGTATTCTATTATATCCATCACCCGGCTTATGCAAAGCCGGTGGTGGTACTTCGTTCGCACGCTTTTCGTTTGCAATAACTTGCGTTAAAAAGTCGATTACGAATATGAATCGCAGAACCTTCTTAAAATTTTCAGCCGCCGCTCCGGCCGCAGCTTCGATACTTTCACCGGTCGATCTCTTCGCAAAGGGGCTGTCGTTTCTTGACGGCAGTGGCGATGCTTATTGGGACACCGTCCGTGAGCAATTCCCGATCACAAAGAATATAATTTTCTTAAATAACGGCACGATGGGCCCGAGCCCGCTTGCTGTTACCAAGGCTGTCCAAGATAGAATTGCCTATGTCGATGCTACTGCCGATTATGGGTACGATCACAAAGAACTGTATGACTCGATCGGTCGCTTGCTTGGTGCCGATGGATCTGATATTGCCCTCACACATAATGTCAGTGAAGGCATTTCCATCGTCGCTTCCGGTGTAAGAATGATGCCGGGGGATGAAGTATTACTGACAAATCAGGAACATGGTGGCGGTGCAGTGCCGTGGCTCGGAAGGGCGAAGCGCCATGGCATCGTCGTAAAATTCGTCGAGCTCGATGCATCGGATGATATAACAGTAAAGCGTTTCGAATCTGCCATCACTCCGCGCACAAGAGTGATCGCTGTGCCGCACATTACCTGCACGCAAGGATTCGTGTTGCCGATCAAGTCGCTTGCATCGCTTGCTCATTCACATGGAATATTTTTATTCGTCGATGGAGCACATACCCCGGGAATGTTGCAAGTGAATGTAAAAGACCTTGGCTGCGATGCCTACGCCAGTTGCGGACATAAGTGGGTGCTCGGCCCGAAGGGTACCGGCTTCCTCTATATTACCAAAGAATTTCGTGAGTATGTTGCCCCGAGTTGGGCCGGAGCTGAATCGGATAAGCATTGGGATTACGATGGCAACATCGAATGGGAAGATAGCGCCGGCAGATATGATTTTGCGACCCAAAGTTCGTCGCTGTATTTTGGTCTCACCGAAGCGATCAAATGGCAGGAGAAAATCGGCTTTGCGAAGATCGAAGCTCGTGTCCTTGAACTATCGAATCATTTGCGAGAAGGATTGCAATCGCTTGATAAATCGAAATTCAGTGTGCTGACACCAACTACTTCCAAGAGCGGGATCACGACGATAAAGCTTGTCAATAGCAAACAGTACATCCCGCTGGCACAGGCAATGGAGAAGAGCCATAAGATCAGGACTCGCATCGTCCCCGAAGGCAATCTGGAAGCTAACAGATTTAGTACGCATATCTATAACTCGAAGAAAGAGATCGAGACATTTATTTCAGCGCTCGGCAGCGCTTTACAAACAGTATAAGCATGATCCAACTTCCAAACCCTGAAGAATATGACGATCCGATCCGATATTTTCGGGATAGCCACAAGATCATCGTTGGTGTCGTCGATAGATTTGAAAAGTTGATTCTTCAGGCAAAAGCGCAAGGGGTTGCAGCGTCATTTGTGGCATCGAAGGAATGGGAAGAACTATTAAGTTTTTTTGTGGCGGTTGCTCCGATGCATGAAATGCAAGAAGAACGGACACTCTTCCCGGTCATTCTTGAGAAGGTTCACTCCGTAGGTTTTCAATCACCGCTTA
>DASTAO010000182.1:0-3480 GCA_035712525.1 Kapaibacterium sp. (SeqCode) | reverse complement strand
CATGCCGATACTTCGATCACTATTACCATCGATTCCCTGACAATTCCTCCAAAAGGATTCGGGATTATCTCTGCATCGAACAAAATACTTTCTACCTATTCTAAGCTCCACCCTGCCGATCCGATCTATATAACTGCCAAGACAACTTCACTGAGACTAAACGAAGATGATGGCTCGATTACCCTTGTCAATGCTAATGCTTCGGCTTTCGATTCGGTGTATTACGATCAAACCTACTATTCTACAAATCTTTCTTCGCCGGCAGGAATTTCTCTTGAGAGAAAAAGTATAGAAAGCAGTAGTACCGATAGATCGAATTGGGGTTCGTGCGTTGCCGATGATGGAGCGACACCGCTTGCGGTTAACAGTCTTGCCTTTAATGATGGGAATACTATCCCCACTGTAAGCGCATCGATCACTCCAAATCCATTTTCTCCGGACGGTGATGGTTTTGAAGAAACAACAACCATTGATCTTAAACTGCCAATTGATGATGAGGCAGTTTTTTCGATAAAGATCTATGATAGCCGAGGACGGATCGTGAGAATACTTTCCGAACACCGTCGCATCGTCAGAACCTGCTCATTTGAATTTGATGGGAGGGACGATCATGGCCAGACACTCCCGATAGGACTTTATACCTTAGTTGCCGAACCGATAGCCGGGGCAGTTCAGGGAGTTAAAAAAGGAATTGTAATAGCAAGAAAATAAAAAGGGTATAAAGCCAAAGCTCTATACCCTTCTGAATATTAACAGTTGTAATTACCGCTGAACGACTACCAATCTTGACTGGACTTCATTGCCCGATTCAAGGCGAATGTTGTATTGTCCATTCGGAAGCTCAGTTGCATCAATGGTTATCTCATAATATCCATCTTTCTGAGACTCATTCACTAATTGCTTCACTTCCCTGCCGAGCATATCGTAGATCGATAGCTTGACAGCTCCTTCTGTCGGAATGCCATAATGGAGGGTCGTCCGATGAGCGATCGGGTTCGGGGATGGAACATCAAGAATGATCGAGCCTGAAACCTTGCCGCGCTGTAATGACGGTGCACACGCGCCGATGATCACAATAGTACCACCGGAGAGATTACCCCACGGCGGCGGCATGATCGCCGTTGCGCTTATGCCATTATAGATAGTATCCTTTCCGTTATTATAAACAATGGTTTCGGTACCAATGCTATCGATCTTAAGGCTTACCTCTTTGGTCGACTCGTTCTTTTGAGCGCTGAATTGTAAATACACTAACGTATCCGGCGGACGACTGAGGGTAATTCCGGCATTCGCCTGAGCATCGATCGTAATCGAATTACCAACCTGTGTCGGTGTAACAGTCCAACCGGCTGCAGTAGCCGTACCAGCCGTTTTCACTCCGAGAAATGTCAATGCTGTTACATCACCTTCCATTGTAAAGCTAAATTTGAAGGCCGTGATCCCTTTTTGTGAAAGAGCAACTGCATCGTTATTTACAAAGAAGATCGGCATCGTAAATGTTTCGGCTTGTTTCAAGAGCTGGCCCTTTCTCATGGCAAGATCCTGAACCCAAACATTGAAATTCACATTTGCCGAATGCGTCGGTACCCGGGTTGCATCCAGTGATGCCCAATAATCTATCGCACTAACAGCACCGGATGTCGATTGATCGAGATTCGGACGCTGCAGGGTGTACGATTTAAAGGTATTTCCTTTCGGCAAGCGAGCATCGAAATCTGTCAGGTTGAACACTACCGATGTAGCGATGCTATCGAGCCCGCGATCATATAGTGCTGAGTCTGTTATATCTACCTGAATATTTTGCTTATCGACATAATGCACTTTGATCACCGGTGGTAATACGTCCGGGCGGTATGGGAAGCACCATGTCTTAAATGAATAATTCTTGTGGCAATCAAGAACATTGATCATTATGCAGGCCGTATCTGGCAGTAACGAATCGACCACTGCTAATTGGAAGCCCGGCACCTGCTTTATGCAGTTAAATTTTAGCGGCGTAGGCGGTGAACCGGAAGTAACAGCAATGAATTTGTTCACATCGCCGCTAAACCATACGGAATCGATACCCGTATCCCAGATATTCGTGTCTTTATTAGATCCGGGATCATTGAAATGAATATCGTCGATCAATACCGTCAGCGTCGTTGGATTCTGATTAGCTGGTGGATTAAAGTTGATATTCGGCGCAAGCCCGTCGGTATCGACACCGATCGACACGCATAACGAATCGCTCCAATTACCGGCAAGATCCACAGCATTCACACAGAAACCACTCGATTTTGTTGTATCGATGGTCTTCACCGTAAACTTAGAGATCGGTACGCCGGAAACATTAATAGAAGTAGGTGTAACATTAGTAGCCCCATTTATGAAGATTCCACCAATAAGTCTATCCCACGGCAGGCTATCGGTTACGGTAACATCCCATGAACCATGGATACCACCTACCGGCTTAATATATATCTTTGGCCGAATGGTATCCGGAATCGTACAGTAATCAATGCAGAAGGTATCGCTTATATTAGATTTTGGTGTTGCATTGTCGGTCGCAACTAAGCAGATCTTTCCGTCCTTCATTGAATCGGTCACCGAAAGCGAGAAGTTTGCAGTCGGGACACCGGCGGTAAATGGTTTCAGATTTAGAACCATGTTCGTTGCCGAAACCACTTGGACCGATTTTAATCCTGTATCGTATTGAGCAGTATCAAATACTGCCAACGAATCAAACTGGCTATTACAGATCTTCGAAGGATCATCGGAGTGATCTCGTTCAATGATGACAAACTCAGGTTTTCTAGTATCGAAATGAGGTGTAACCGGGTGAGCAGGCATACAGACCACATAGACGCTATCATGGTCTAAGCAATCGATAGCTGTAAACTCGATACACCCACCAAGAGTAGAATCGATCTGAGTAATGAAAATACTATGTGGGGATTTATCGGTAGCACAAGGCTTTACCGAATCCGCAAGGACGATCTGGAAGTTAGCATATTCAGTGCTATCGGTTCCGCTTCCAGGCTGTGCTCTCCAACTAATACTCTTTAACCCACGATCGGTTGGCCGATCGTCAGCAACTCCAACGCCAAGATGGAAGGGGTCACTACCAGCTGTTTGATAAATTCGTGGCGGATTGACATCTGTTTCTGCGCATTCCAATATAATGGAATGTTCACAAGTATCGTTATCAAATGCGAATGGACTTATGTTGCTTGCACCGGTTAGCTTCAGAGATCTGGTAACGTCACCAGTACATAGAGTAGTCGGATCAGCTAAAACATACCAATCATAAAGGACGACATCGCCAGCGGGAATGATATCACCGGTCGGTGGAAATGTTTTTGGAAGTGTTTGTGATTTTCCAATGAGTGTCGGATTAGGTTTTAACGTATCTATGATCGTTAAATTCTGATCCACCGTGAGCGTAAAATGAGTATTTGTCGAGACGACAGACTGATTAGGATTAAAAGTCAACATCTC
>DASTAO010000181.1:0-2151 GCA_035712525.1 Kapaibacterium sp. (SeqCode) | reverse complement strand
CAGTTTGAAAAATTAGGGCTTTCTCTTGGTGTTGGCTACTCTCGTAACCAGCAGCTGCTTAAGAACACGTTTGAAGAGACAAGTCCTTCGATAACTCTTAGTCGTATTTCACCGATCTTCCTATTCCAAAATTCCGATGATCCATCGGCCGGAGGAATATTGCAGACAGTATCGATCGGGTACTCGACAAACATCAATAGGAATGTTTCGAAGACGATTTCCGAAATAGCGAGGGATTCCTCGCGTGGAATACGAGGAGATACTTCCTATGCAGTACGAGAGCGGCTCGGTATCTTACATTCTCCCTCACTTTCGATCTCCCCAAAGATCGGATATGTTTCCTTCACACCATCGATCAGTTACAGCGAAGCTTGGTTCACGCGCTCCAAGGTAAAAACTCCATTCTTAAAGGTCGATAACTTTAACAACGTCCCCGATACAACGGTGGATTTTACTACTACATATGATTATGGCTTTCACCGACTGTATACTTATAATTATGGTGTTCAAATGGGGACAACGTTATATGGCATCGCCAATATTGGCGCCCTTGGGGTAAAAGCTATTCGCCATTCATTGCAGCCAAGTATTGGGTTTAACTATCACCCCGACCTTTCGTCGCAAGAAAAACGGACGTATATCGATCCGAGAAGTCATGATACGGTTTCCTACAGCCGATATGAAGATGATAATAATTCGGGAATCGCAATGGGTGGTAAATCCGGTACGGTCTCGCTTTCTCTCGGCAATGATTTCGAAGCAAAAATCGAGCACCAGATAACACCTGATTCAACGACAGAGGATAAGATCAGATTATTAAACGTGTCTCTTGGTACCGGGTACGATCTGGTTCAAAAACTATGGAGTTCATTTTCGCTTTCATCGAGTACGCAGATCGGTACATTTCTGAACATTAGCTCAAATGCTACTTATTCTTTTTATCCGATAAAGTATACGGGGGCGGATTCAACTGAGCATACCCTTATCTCTCTCGGGCAGGGAATATTACGACCGACTAATGCCTCATTCCATATTGGCGGCAGCTTCGCTTCGAGCGAAACATCTGGTGGCGAAAACTACGATTCGCTCAAACGATTATTTCATCTGAACACTCCCGATGAAGAACGGCAGATGTTTCTTGGCGGTAATTATCCCGGAGCATTCGTATCGGTACCGTTCAGGCCTAAATGGAATCTCTCCTATGATTTTTCTTATACGTTAACCTATGCCGGGAATGTCGCAACGAAAAACTTTTCGGCGAATATTCCGATCTCGATCTCACCAACAGAAAATTGGAGTTTTACCTTCTCGGCTCAATATGATCTCTTATCGAAGCAATTTATCGTTCCGAATCTCAGAGTGCATCGCGATCTGCACTGTTGGGAGTTGAATTTCGATTACCGGCCGAGTGGCATCATAAAAGGTTTCAATCTTGAGATCAGATTAAAAGCTCCACAGCTTCGCGATATTAAGCTAACCCGCCAGGAAAGTACCTATGGCACGTTCTAAGAATGATATCGTTGCCTCGATTGCAGCGGCGCTTCATGGATTTGGAGTAGGTATCGATGATACTATTCTTGTTGGTGTCAGCGGTGGTATCGATTCTATTGTATTAGCGTCAATCCTAAATAAGCTTAAGCAATCCGGGGCATTCAAATTGCTTGCCATTGCTCATTTGAATCACTCTCTTCGTGGCAAAGCTTCTGATTCCGATGCCACGTTTGTAAAGGAATTTGCAAAGAAGATCGGCGCTGAATATTATGAAGGTTCGGCTGATGTTCGCTCGGTTGCTTTGAAAGAAAAAGTCGGCATCGAAGAAGCGGCCCGGATGCTCCGGTACGATTTCTTCATTGCTTGCGCTGAGGAGAATACTATTAAATGGGTTACCACTGCACATAATGCTAATGATCAGCTTGAGACGATCTTGATGAATATTATTCGCGGGAGCGGCATTCGCGGGATGAAAGGCATTCCGAAAGCAAGGGAGCTTGCCCGCAGAGTTACACTCATTCGCCCTTTACTCGACCATCCACGCGAGGAAATTCTCAATTACGCAAAAAAGGAAAAGCTGAAGTGGAGAGAGGATCACACTAATTCGAGCGATGATTATACTCGCAATAGAATTCGTAAATCTGTCATTCCGGAGTTGCG
>DASTAO010000180.1:0-6442 GCA_035712525.1 Kapaibacterium sp. (SeqCode) | reverse complement strand
GAGCCGTGTTATGGAAGGTTCGGAAGATATACAACGACTTATAGAAACCGGCAAAACTCGATGGAATGAAGCACTTGACCATGCAATAATCAAAGATGGTTATATTAAAAGCTTATCCTCAAATCTGAACGCTACATGGTCAGCTTTTGAAACACTGGCATCAGATTTGTGGGCGACTGCTATAAACAAGAACCCTAATACATTTGCTATACAAGTTGCATATTCATCGCAGAATGAACAATCAACTGGAAGTCGTTCGGTGGATATTACTGAACTCGCTCAATACAAATTTGATGTGAAAGCAATGATGGGTACAATACTTAAAAAGAAATTTAAGTTTACTGATCCCCTAAAAATACAGTCAGCTTATGCGACAATGTTACCTAAAAAGACGGATACTTCTTTCCTTGAAAATTCCGATCTTGTTCTCCTAGCGGGGGTGCGTCACATTCTTTTACATAAAGCTGGAATAATTGACGAGCAATTTGTTGCATTTACAAAATCGACATTACCTATTGGTACTGCTTTCCCAGTGGATGAAGCCATTATGTACCAATCCATTAATGCTGTAATTGAAACATCGAGGGTATTACTTAGGACAATATTAGATCATTTTGAACAGGAGACAAAATAGAATAAGCTCTTTTGCGTGACTTCAAGATAGTTATAGAAAAGCCATGATACTATTTTCAGAAATATTTGCAAATTCACCAAATGAGTTTCCAGTCAGTGTGCCTAGTACAGCCGTGATCCCTGACGAGACCGTCGCCGAGGAAGAGAATGAGGCAAACGCGGAAAAAGGTGGCTAGCTGTTTATAGAAAATGATTTCGCGTCAAGTTATCAACAATTTTATGGCAATTATTGCCGCTACTCGGTTTTTTCGTATATTATTCTATAATCAACGGGCACCTGCCGTTTTTTGTATAGAAACGCCGATACCCATCAAATATTTCGATCTTATATGCCTTTTTCTGCCCCCATTGAAAGGTTTATTACCTGTTTTGTAAAAGATCTCAGAAACGGTGATGCCGCAATTTTCGCCGGTGCCGGTCTGTCAGTGGCAGCAGGGCACGTAAATTGGACTGGCCTTTTTGAGAATGCGGCAAAAGAGATTGGATTAGATGTATCAAAAGAATATGATTTAGTCTCGTTAGCTCAATACCTTGAAAACAAAGGTCATAGGACGAGGATTCAGCAAACAGTTATTGACAGTTTTCCAGTAACTACTGATCCAACGGTCACGCATAATATTCTATCAAGATTGCCGATCAAAATATTTTGGACGACAAACTACGATAACCTCATAGAAAAATCCCTGATACAAAATGGGAAGGTTCCAGATGTAAAACATGAAGTTCGACAATTGGGATATTCCGTTTCTAATAGACACGTTACTGTTTATAAGATGCACGGAGATTCTTCTCGTCCTTTTGAAGCTATTTTGACAAAAGGACAGTACGAAAAATATCACCGCACTCATTTGGCTTTTCTTAATGCTTTGACGGGCGATCTCATGTCTAAAACCTTCCTATTCATTGGTTTTAGTTTTAGTGACCCCAACCTTAATTACGTATTAAGTCGATTAGTCTTGCAACTTGAAGGCAATTCAAGAGAGCATTATTGCTTCGTTAAGGAAGAAACGGGAACTGACCCTGATTCAGCTTATAGAAAAGTTAAGCAGGAGTTAATAATCCAAGATTTAAAGCGATACAATATCACCTGCCTCATGATCGAGGACTATTCTAATATACCTGATATTCTCTCAGAAATCGAAAGAAGGATTAACATGAAGAGCATTTTTATTTCAGGAAGTGCATTTGAATATGGCGCTTTGGGTGAAATTAAAGGCAGACAGCTTGTTCATCTTATCAGTGCCGAAGTTTTTAAAGCAGGTAATAAAATTGTGAATGGTTTTGGATTAGGAATTGGTAGTGCAGTTATAAATGGAGCTTTAGAAACAATATTCTCTGACCCTAAAGCTTATTCAGAAGAAAATTTGATCTTACGTCCATTTCCACAATTTGAAACAAGTGATAAAAAATTGCCTGTTTTATGGGAAGAATATCGTCAACAAATGCTCTCTTATGCAGGCATTGCTATTTTTCTATTTGGGAATAAAAATGTTGGTGGCAAAGTGGAAATCGCAAATGGAATCATCCGAGAATTTGAGATCGCACATAGCAAAGGTTTAATCCCTATTCCAGTTGCCGCGACAGGCTATGCTGCAAGACAGATTTTTGAGATGATTCAAACGGAACCAAAAAAATATTTGGGCGATACCGATATTATGCCTGAGCTTACTCAGTTGGCAGACGAAACCTTGTCAATAGAAGCAATTCGGGATGGGGTTCTGTCAATTGTTAACAAAGTCAACCAATCATAATACGTCATGGGATACAAAGTATTCATAACATATAAATACGGGGATAAAGAAGTTTATCCATTGGAAAACATTACTGACACAAGAGTCAGGGATTATGTCGATTCTTTACAAGAGATCCTTTCAGATCAAGACCATATAAACAAGGGCGAAGCAGATGGCACAGATCTTAGTGACTTTAAGAATTCGACGATTGAATCAAAGCTACGCGACAAAATTTACGATAGCAGCATTACTATTGTAATGATTTCTAAGAATATGATGGAGTATGGAAAATCAGAAGACGACCAATGGATTCCTTGGGAAATTTCTTATTCTTTGAAAGAACATTCAAGAGATGGGGTAACCAGTCGAACAAATGCAATGCTTGCAGTGGTACTACCTGACAAAAATGGATCAATCGACTATTTCCTCGTCGAGAATAGCTGCACTAAATGCAATGTAACAATGCACAATACAGGTGTGCTCTTTGAAATATTAAGAAATAATATGTTCAATCAGAAAAAGCCAGATGTAACGAGTTGCGAGAATCATACAGGCGCAGTTTATTCGGGATATTGCAGTTACATCCATGTAGTAAAGTGGAGTAGCTTTATTTCTGATCCTGATACATATCTAAAAATCGCAAAGGAAATTAACGACAACATAGATCAGTACGATATACAGAAGCAACCTTTGTCATAACATATCTGAAGAATGGAACCGTTTACAAAGTTATTCTATGACGGATACTTTCATGAGTATTTCAAGATCAGGATGTTGGCGCTTCGTCATTATTTGAAATTCAGTGATGAATACAAGCAGTTCTTAGGAACAAACAATGACTTAGAAGAACATAAAATTATTGATGCCTTAAAGCTTGAAATACGAGGTACATATTTTCACGCAATCGAAACCCTTTTTGAATTAATCTTTGCCATTGAAGGAAAGCATGATAGCGATATTTGGCATCGTTTAGCCAGCTCCGATTTCACAGGCAATTATAAACGTATATCGACCATTGCTACTGGTAGTATGTCGGAGTGGGAAATTAACGTATCTGTCAATGGAAGCGAAGTCCCGTTCCTTCACTATGCCATTAATTTTTGCGATTCGTATGAAGATAATGAAGATACAAGAAATAATCTATCATTCATCCAAAAATTTATGATAGCAATTGCAAAAGATTTTTCACAAAGAGATGACTATAATGCTTATAAACATGGGCTACGCTTATTTCCGACATTTATAGGGTTGCAAGCATGGAATGATGCAGCCAGTATTGGTTTTGATTTTGGCGACTGCTATACTATTATGAAGAAGGAAGACCCCTACAAGGCACACATTATTACATTTGATCCTGAAAGAGATTTGCGTATGATAGGAGTTTGTAGTGAGATGATTTCCAACATCGTGCTTTCCAGAAGGACTGCGTTCAACAATAAAACAGAATGTTTACTTTATTATTGGTACAAACTAGACTTTGATGAAATCACTGAGCCAAGATTGACTACTAAAAGTTCTTCATTTTCATTTCGACCTGTTTATAAGCAAAACCCAACTGATGAAAATAAAAAGGAGAGCTGATTTGCTCTCCTCTATTTATTATGCTGCCATTCTGTAGAATTCATCGTAATCCAAGAAATCTTCCCAACTCCATATTCTATGAGTAATGTTCGCCTTCATAGCCGGAGTCATTCTTAAACTTGAATGAATTTTAAGGAAGTTGTACCAGAAAAAATGCAATGCAACGGCAGCTTCCAAGTAGACCAATTTTCTACTATATCCATTTGAAAGCCTTGTCATTCGTCGCATCTGCATTCTCATTGTTAAGTTCTGTCTTTCAACAAAACTTGTTGAAGCATAGGCAGGATTAGGATTGCCCGAAATAGGATTAACCGTTATAGATTCAAGCGCAGGCGGACTATATTTTCGATCTTCAACATCTTCTCTATACCAGTTTTTAAATATCTGTGCATAATCAACATTTTCAAATGCCAGATATACAGCATCCCTATATGCCTGAAAACCATCTGTCGTTAGTTGAAATCGGTTTTTTGTTCCTTCGCTTAGACGGTTGTTTAATTCACGCATAAATCTTTTAGCGTCTTTATCAGTCCTTGCGCCAACTAAGTGAAGCGGCGCAAGCTTAGTATCAGCATCAATGGCAACATAAATATATTTGTCGCCATATTCACCTTTTTTCTTTTCTGATGGTGTCAGGTTCTTTTGCTTCTTGTAAACAAAAGTCCAGATCTCGTCAACTTGGAGAAATCGAGAATTAATATTTCTGATTTCTTGATCCAAGATAATCTTAGCCTTATTACCTGCATTGAGCAATAGGCTCATAATGGTTTTGGTTGTTACACCGGTGATACGTTCAATAGCACGAATTGAGTTGCCTTCGGTGAGAAGCGTGAGTACCTTTACGCGCTTCTCGATAGATAATATATTCATATTCATTTCAGGAATTAGGCCCTTCATGAACTTCGTTGTAACGGGTAGACTGTCACAGAGCGATTCATTTCAGGCTGTGATTGTTTAGAAGGCCATCGGTGCTAGAACCACCAGTGGTCTTCGTTATTTATAAGCGTTCCGTGGGCTAAAACGCGGGGCGGTGTAACAGAGGGGCTATATACTGGGTTTCTAAAATATCAAAAAGTATATAGAGGAAAAGGTCGATTTCTCTAAAATCAAATTACTACAGTATTTACTACGTGACCGAATACTGACCCTGCTAACTTATCTCCTGCAAACCGCGTTTATATCGCCACTTAATCTACTTCCGATATTCGTGGCTAAACAGCAATCAGGCGGCGCCCAAACCCTTGAAAAGATCGTATCCCTGGCAAAGCGCCGGGGTTTTGTATTTCAGTCCTCCGAAATTTATGGCGGCCTTAATGGCTGCTGGGATTACGGTCCGCTCGGCGTCGAATTGCTTCGTAATGTAAAAGAAGCCTGGTGGAGGTCGATGACCCAACGCGACGATGTCGAAGGCCTCGACGCTTCGATCCTGATGCATCCGAAAGTCTGGGAAGCTTCAGGCCATATCCAGAATTTCTCCGATCCAATGGTCGATTGCCGGTCCTGCAAATCGAGATTCCGAGTCGATCATCTCTTCGGTGAGATGAGCGAAAAGAAACTGCAAGCCATCGCCAAGCATCTTGGAACAGAATATCGTGACGTTCCGAAAGAAGATCTTGCCGATCAATTTCTTGCTGCCTGCGATGCGAAGCCAACGTTGTTCGATGAACTCGTCGAAGCTGAGTTAGTGATCTGCCCGAATTGCGGTACGAAGAAATCCTTAACCCCGCCTCGTAACTTCAACCTGATGTTCGAGACGTATGTCGGTCCCGTGAAGGAAGCCGGCAATGAAGTCTATCTCCGTCCGGAAACAGCGCAGGGAATATTTGTCAATGTACTCAACGTGATGCAATCGTCACGACAGAAGTTGCCGTTCGGCATTGCTCAGATCGGTAAAGCGTTTCGTAACGAGATCAACACGAAAAACTTCCTGTTCAGAACCAGAGAGTTCGAACAGATGGAGATGCAGTACTTCGTCAAGAACGGCACCGATGAAGCCTTCTACGAAGAGTGGCGTGAACGCCGCATTAACTGGTGGCTGGCCTTGGGCATGCCACGCGAGAAGCTGAAGCTTAAGCCGCATGAGAAGCTGGCGCATTATGCGAAAGCTGCCATCGACATCGAGTTCGAATTTCCGTTCGGTTTTGGCGAAATAGAAGGTATCCATAACCGTACTAATTTCGACTTGTCTCGTCACGAAGAATTCTCCGGCAAATCGCTTTCGGTTCACGACGAAGAGACGAAAGAAAAAAGCGTCCCCTATGTCATCGAAGTTTCTGCCGGTGCATCGCGCGGCTTCATGGCCTTCCTTTGCAACGCCTATAACGAAGAAGAAGTAAATGGGGAAGTCCGTACGGTACTTCGTTTCCATCCGTTCCTTGCTCCGATCAAAGCAGCGATCTTACCACTCGTCAATAAAGACGGTATGCCTGAGATCGCCGAAAAACTTACCAAAGACTTGCAGCGCTCGATGAAAGTCTTCTACGATGATAGCGGAG
>DASTAO010000179.1:0-4584 GCA_035712525.1 Kapaibacterium sp. (SeqCode) | reverse complement strand
AGAAATACCGTGAGCTTATCGGCGAGCTATCAGCCAGTGAATTACTTCGAGCATTAATAGATGAGACCGGAATGCTCATCGAACTCAAGAATGAGAATACGCTTGAGTCGCTTGCCCGCTACGAAAATCTTCGAGAATTTTTATCGGCCATTACCGATCATTTCAATACGAAGCCCGAAGCAACAATCGAATCATTCCTCGAGGAGATCTCACTCGTAAGCGATGCCGATACTGTTGATGGTACAAAGAATGCCGTGACCTTAATGACGCTTCACGCTGCCAAAGGCCTTGAATTTCCAGTCGTCTTTGTTACCGGTCTTGAAGAGGGATTATTCCCGAATCCGAATACTAACTTCGATGATTTCTCGATCGAAGAAGAGCGCCGCTTGCTCTACGTCGGTATTACCAGGGCAATGAAGAAGTGCTTCCTTACCTATGCGAAGTCCCGATTGAAGTACGGTGAATACACTTCAGCAATGCCATCGCGATTCCTCGATGAGATCAGTGAGAATGAAGCGGTAGAACTGCGCACGAGTTATGGCTCTCCGATCTCCGGACTTCATAACCGTTCAGTCCGGGAAGATTTTGTTTCGAATTCCAACCTCTTCAATAGAAGCACAACGATAGGCTCACGGACATTCCGAACGAAGAAATTTGAATCCTCTTCATCCTCCTATCGACAGGAAGCGGCGCCAAGCGAATATTCACAGATCGAGCCCGAAGGAAATACTTCCTCCATCCGCAAAGGCACGAGAGTCCATCACGAGATCTTTGGCGATGGCAGAGTCCTTGAACTTTCCGGCAAAGGCGATAATGCCAAAGCCGTTGTCGATTTCGATGGCCGCGGACGAAAGAATTTAATGCTGAAATTTGCGAAGCTTAGAGTGCTATAGCTGCATTGAATACTTTCTCGACAGGCAAATGGTCGAGACAGAAGTATTCTTTATTAATACAAGCCCCTCTGAAATAACAGATACAGGATTTATCGGGCTCGATGAGTGTTCCGAGGCCGTAGAGGTCGCCGAATTCGTACTTGTTAAAGATGTTGTTGATCAGGACGATCTTCTTTTCGAGTGCGACTGCAATATGAAAAGCCATCGTAACACCGCTAATGATCGTTTCACATTTATTCACTAATGAGATAAACTGACGCAGCGGGAAGGAGCCGAGATATTGGGCAGCGCAGTCTGACAATCTTTGAATCTCTTTATTACGAGCATCTTCATCCGGCCCACCGAGGAGGATAACGTTATAACCTTTATCGCGAAGCTTCTTTGCCAGATCAGCCCAATGCTCTACATTCCATAAGCGCGACGTCCAACGAGCACCGGCCCCGGTATTCATACCGATAAGCGGCTTCGAAAGATCGAGTCCATCGAATGTTATATCAGCTGGAGGATCGATAATATATTTCTCGCCGGCGAATATATAGCCGCAGACTTCAAATAATTCTTCGGGATATGACTTGCGATTTGCCTGGCTTATATCGTCAAACACACCGGTTGCAAACTTTTCGTTGGCCGACACATTTGCCGGAGTTGCATTGCCAAGATCATCGAGAAGAAAACCGTCCTTCACTGTTGCATCGATCTTCGAGGCAAGAGCGCAAGCGTAGTTATCTTTATCGAGATTAATGAGGCGCGAGAAATGTAGTGCGGTGAGGATCTCTAAACTTTCAGTACTCCATTTCAGAATGCGATCAACTGAAGATGGTACAAGCTCCGGACTAAACGTCAGCCACCAAATTCTTGCTTCCGGGTGATCCTTCTTTAGCGCGTGAAGAATCGGCGTCGTTCTGATCACATCGCCGGCTGCGCCGAGTTTGATGATCAGAATATTCTCGCGAACCGGCTCATAATATTCACAGCCATCGCAATGAACGCCATGTTCTTTGTGCGGCTTGCAAGGAATATCACCGCGGAAATGGCGGCAATCAGTATGAAGTAGTAGTTCGTCCATCAATTAACGGCGGTCGGGACGCGGGCGAGGTTTGCGTTTTTCTTTAGTGAATGGAATGTTAGAGCTTTTCGCACTATTCTTCACCATCATTTCACCAAGTAAACCGAGTGAGATCAGTTGTACTCCGACAAGGATCAGCAAAATACCTAATAGTAAGATCGGCCGATTTGAAAGAGCGGTCAGCCCTCTGATCCATTCGATGGTAACATATACATTGATACCGAGACCGAGCAGCCCCAACAATGTGCCGACTGTCCCGAAGAGGTGTAATGGCCGGCGGCCGTAGCGATTAGTAAAGATAATGGTTAGTAGATCTAAAAAACCTTTGAAGAAGCGGCTGGTGCCAAATTTTGATTTACCGAATTTGCGCGGATGATGCATTACCGGAATTTCGGCAACACGGAATCCCTGCCAATGTGCGAGCGCCGGTAAATAGCGATGCATCTCGCCATAGACATCGAGCGAATCGGTGACTTGCTTGCGATAGGCTTTGAGTCCGCAGTTAAAATCATGAAGCTTCAGTCCGCTAAAGAAACTTGTGACCGAATTGAAGAGCTTCGATGGTGCGGTCTTGCCGATGGGGTCGTTGCGTTTTTTCTTCCAGCCAGTAACGAGGTCGTAGCCCTCGTCGAGCTTTGCGATCAGGCTGACAAATTCTTTTGGATCGTCCTGCAAGTCGGCATCCATCGTAATGACAATGCCATACTGCGCTTCTTTGAAGCCGACAGAAAGCGCTGCCGATTTACCGAGGTTGCTTCTAAAATGAAGCACTGTTACGCGGCCAGATGCAGCAACGACATCTTTTAATATCTCTTTCGAACGATCGGTCGAGCCATCATTGATGAAGATGATCTCGTATTTTTTCTCGCAGAGTTTGAAGAGTTCTTCACGGACCGCAGCAGAGAGTTCGCGAAGCGAATCCTGCTCATTATAGAGTGGGATAACAACCGAGATACCGGTTCTCGAAGCCATTGCACGAGCACGAGCGAATGAGGTTTCTGGAGTTTTCGGAGTTGGCTTTCCTTCACGAGGTGGCTCGCGGCGTTCCGGCTTATCCTGGCGCTCAGGGCGAGCGGGACGTTCGCTTCTTTCAGAGCGATCTGGACGTTGATTGCTGCGATCGCGATCAGGGCGTCTGCTTTCAGATCGGCCTCCTTCAGATCTTGCTGCTTCAATGCGGCCACCTTGCGGCTTAGCTTCCTGAATTTGAGTTTGATTTTCGCTGCGTTCCGGTCTTGGCTGACGTTCGCTATCCGGTTGGCGCTCGCGGCCTTTTCTATCGGAACGGTTACGGTCTCTTGGTTCGCGTTGCGGACGATCGGAGCGTTCGCGATTCGGGCGGTCGGCTTGCATCTGAGGTGCCTCGGCTTGTGCCTGAGCAGTTGATGCGGCTAATATCGGATTTATTTCGGAAGGCTGTTCGGTCTCCACCCCTTCCACTCGCTCCTCATTCCTTGCTTCAGCAGAAGGCTTTTTGAGGTTCAGTTCAAACGCAGGTTTAGGCGTTTCGCTTGCCGGCTCTGTAGCGGGCTGTTTCGGCTCTTCGACGCTTTCAGAGGGGCTTTCATCTTTTCGCTCTTCACGCTTTTCTTGTTTCGGAGGCTGCTGCTTCATTCTTGCAGCTAAGCGTTCGGCGATGACATCGCGGGGCCCTGAGGCCGGAGATTCAAGCTGGGTCGGTTCTTCCGATAGTCCGAGCTGGGTATTTTCGTTATCCATTCGTTATATTACCTGTATTGTCAGGGATAGTTAAAATAGAACAGTAATTGGGGGAAAAACGTCCGCGGAGACTGGTATTAGCATTGTAGTGCCTTCGAGATGTGTATGGTACGCCTTCGTATGTAATTCAAAGCATAACGAAGAAAACTCCTGGCTGTAGTACATACGTTAATTGGACATCATTAATTAATATTGTTGACTTACAATTGACAACTTACATCGTTGCAACTCATGGATATTCGAACAACGTTGGATACTGTGATGAGCCTAATCAAATGTTGCAAGAAGAAAGTATGATGTTTAGATGCTGGAAGCAAACCAACGGCAATCCAGACCCTTATGGTGATCCTTGGCCCCAAATTTCAATATGTGACCAAGAAAATTTTTGCACTCGAATTTATTAAATTTGCAAAGACTCATTAGGACATCTCACGCATACATTAATTGGCACTTCTACTTCGAGCAGTAGTTGTTCTGGCCATCCTGTAGATCCACTCGATGGTGTATGTTATGATTGGGATTTGTGTCAAGATCATTAATTTTTATCATGAAGAAATTTGCCTCTTTAAAAAACAATATCCCTCAACTCTTTATGAGTTGGGGGGTATTGTTTTTATTATTTTCAGTAAGTCACGCTCAAGTAAAGATAGACGAGTTACGAACTACTAATCGTGGTGATGAACTGGAATATTTTTATACTGATGTTTCGTGCTCAGATGATCATAATTTTACTATTATAGGATATTCCTATGACATAAACAAATTTCCAGATGGGTATACGATTTTGGTTGAGCGATCAAATGATGGCGGTAAAACTTGGGCAACACAAAACACTGGAATTCCAAATGTTACCTCAATCAATACTGATGCTTATTTAAGACGTGTCAGAGCAATAGATTCATTGAA
>DASTAO010000178.1:0-5920 GCA_035712525.1 Kapaibacterium sp. (SeqCode) | reverse complement strand
CAAATTTATTCATTCATTAGCTTTTTCACAAAGACACGTAACTGAGTCTGTTTGTTACGCCAAGCAGGTCAAAAATCCTTCCCAGCCCCACCAAAGTTGAGATTCAACGTATTTTTGAGTAATGACCATTGTATCGTATTTCAAGTTGCTGCGCCCGAAGCAGTGGGTAAAGAACCTGTTCGTCTTTGCCGCCCTCGTCTTTAGCCAGCATCTTTTTGATTGGGAATTCGCGAAGCTTTCGCTGTTGGCATTTGTACTTTTTAGCGCAACAGCAAGTATCATTTACATTCTTAATGATATTGTCGATCGCGATCGTGACCGTGCCCATCCCAAAAAACGCCATCGCCCGATCGCTAGCGGCGCCATTGGCCTGCCAAGTGCTATTTCGACTGGTATCATAATCTTTGCGATTGTTGTCCCGACGACATTCGGTCTGCCAGTAAAATTCGGCTTGTGCCTGGCGCTCTATTTTGTAATGAACGTCTCGTATAGCTTTTTCTTAAAGGAGATGGTTCTTATCGATGTCTTTGTGATCGCAATAGGGTTTATGCTTCGCGTAGTGGGCGGAGCATTCGTAATTGGTGTCCCGATCAGTTCATGGCTTATTCTGACGACCATGTTTTTATCGCTATTCCTTGCGGTTGCTAAACGTCGCGGCGAATTGGTTATGCAGGGAAATAAAGAAGCCGGCGGGCATACCAGGAAAGTCCTCGAGCATTACAGCATCGAATTTACAGAGCAGTTATGTACGATATGTGCTTCTGGTTTTGTGATCAGCTACGCATTATATACCGTGAGCGACCGTACGGTAAAAATGTTCGGCACAGAAAATCTTATCCTGACTACTCCATTTGTTCTCTTCGGTGTCTTTCGGTATTTATACTTATTGCATAAGAAGAATCTTGGGGAAAGCCCGACCGAGATCGTGCTGACCGACGTTCCGATGATCCTGAATTTCATTGCCTATGCTCTGGCAATGTTTGCAATCATCTATCTGCATTCGAGCTGAAGGTGATCACCCGCTATAAAACAGAGCTGCTCCTTGTTTGTGCCGGTATCTTGCTGCTGGCGCTGTTATTTGTTTCTCAGAAGATCATAATCGGGTCTTCGGGCTATTCGGCGCTTAGTGTTCCGTTCGACGATGTGTACATACATTGCCGCTATGCCGAGAATCTGTTAGCCGGCAATGGATATTCATTCAATCTGCCTCAACAAGTAACGGCTGACACCTCGCCATTATGGGTCCTGCTAATTGCTACGGGTGGCCTATTGACTTCCCATCTTGATATCGTTGCGATCATATTATCGTCATTGGCCTGGCTACTGATCGCACCTGCTGTTTATAGGGTCGCAAAATATGTTTTCGAGTTTGAAGAACGATGGGCTATTGCTACCGGAGTGTTAATCTTATTAAATGCACGGCTGCTCGCCATGGGGCCGAGTGGGATGGAGACAACCCTTGCTGCATTACTCACCCTGATCGCCGTTGAAATGCATCTTCGTTCGAGGATACAAAATAAAGTGCGAGTCCGTGAGGCGATCGTATTAGGCCTTGCCATTGCCGTCCGCCCTGAGTTGTATTTACTCGCTGCGTTAGCGGCTCTCGATTGGATTGTATTGCTCTTTAGTAAGCGAGTTTCTATTATTGGTGTACTAGTTTTCGGCCTTACGCTTTCAACCTTCTTTGCGATTGTTCTTTCGTTGCCATATTCGATAGAAGGAAAGCTACTCTATCATTCGAGTGTTGTTCAAGGTGCACAAGTGCGAACCGAGCCTGATTTCTTCTATATGTTTCGCTCCTTCGCGATCTTGCTCGAGAGCTACTGGTATTTCGCATTGCTGTTCTTTATCAATAGTTATAAGTTATGGCTTCCTAAATGGAGAGCACGATATGCAGTGCCATTATTGCTGATCGTTTTATTGCCAGTCATTCAAGGTTTTATCTCCCCACAGTATCGGCATTTCGGCCGTTACATTTTTCCATTGCTTCCTCTGGTTGCCCTTGCTGCCGGTGCGTTCTTGCGCCGAACACTTCGAAGCGAATTAGAATATACCAGTGATGCTCTTGAAAAAAACATTCGGCTGCATGGTTGGCGCATCTTTCCTGCTGATGGACAATTTGCGATCTGCATAGTGATTGGCCTCATCATATTATTTATCGGAGTATATCGCTGGACATTATATTATGCCGAAGGTTCTTCGAACATTAACGACCAGCATCTTGCCATAGCTTCGTGGGTGAATACAAATGCAACTTTGTCGGACGTAATTGCTGCCGACGATGTCGGTGCATTAGGATTCTTCACGAAGAAAAAGATTATCGATCTTACCGGCTTAGTAACTCCCGAACTATATCCATTGCAAACTGATCAGCGCTTAGTATGGAAAGCGGCTCGTGATAAAGGAGCTAACCTGTTCATTATCTACACCCGCTTAAACCCGACGTTTTACCAATATGCAAAGGATTCGCTTGAACTGGTGAAGGAATTCCGGATCACAAAGCGGCTTATTACCAGTGCCGATACCGTGATGAGCATATTCCGAGTGAAAGGGGCAACCTATGCCACTCGGTGAAAAAAATATCAGGCGAATAACAGCCGGATCGCTAATCGTTGCGACACTGGCAACCCGCTTGCCACTCGCATCGAAGATGCTGTATGAATTCGACTCTATTGACTTTGCCGTTGCCACCTTTCGATATAGCCTTGAGCAAGTAACGCCACATTTTCCTGGCTATATCCTTCACATTCTGTTTGCAAAATTTCTGTTGCTGTTCACGTCGGATGTCAATCAGGCGTTTGTCTGGATCAGCATGTTGCTTTCGATCGGGTCGGTATTATATCTCTGGCGAGCTGCAGCAGCATTGCGTGGCGAAAGGGTTGGGCTTATCGCTGCCGGTATCTGGCTCTTCTTGCCGATCTTCTGGTTTCATGGGCTTGTCTCTACAGTCTATGAGTATGAAGCCTTCTTTGCCTGCGCTTTTTTATATCACGGAATAAAACTGTTCAGATCACCAAAGCAGCAGTGGCATTTCTTTGCCTTGTGCATCATGCTTTCGCTGGCAACGGGCTCGCGGCAATCGAGTTTGATCTTTTTCTCCCCGGCTGTTCTATTTATTGCGTTAATAACTCGACAGCAGTTCAAGACACTCGCTGCAGGTTTCGGGTTATTTATTCTGACGACCGGAACCTGGCTCTCTATACTACTTGTGATGTGCGGAGGCCTTAGAGCTTATATAACAGCCATGCAATCGGAGCATGTGTATCGGTCACAATCGGTCTTATTCGGCAATGAATTGAAAGAACATCTTGCAGTAATGGCGAAGGTAGTTGTGTATTTGATCAGTAGTGGTTTCTCATTTGTATTGGTTCTGCTCGTAGCGCTATTACTCTATCCTAAACGCTTTTTAGTTTTTTGCAAAAGCCTTCGCCGTTCACGACTGTTGCAATATATCAGCCTTATTGCCCTTCCACCGCTTATCTTTTATCTGGCTGTCTATTTCATGAAAGGCGGCTACTTATTGAATGTTCTTCCTTCCGGTGCATTAGCAGCTGCAGTATTGATCGATCAGATCGCCATTTGGAGAGCAGAGAATATCAAAACTCGTCCGGGTAATGCATTGCTCTTAACAAGACCCCTTATTACTAAAACAGCGATGATACTTACTGGTAGTATCATACTCCTTGAGATAGCCTGGTTTAGTATTCGATTGCCATTTTCGACTGACGAAGCATATTATTATGCGTTCTCAACTGTAACCTTCGATAGGGGACTCAATGAAGCAACTCGTGCATCTACTGGGATGGAATATATCCTAACCCGGATATTATTTTTCACTTCATATTATTCTATTGAGGAAAGCGATCGGTTGCATTCATCAGTACGGAGCACGCTTGAAACTGAACTATCAAAACATCCGAATCTTGTATTACTTGATAATTGGTGGAATCGGTGGGCATATTATTATTTACCAACGGCAACTATCTACGATCTGCTCAATAATGATAAACAAGGATATCTCAGCGTTGGCAAATCAAATTACTTTGTTAGGGAAGTGGTATTGAACCCGGTAGTCGATATACCTGCAAATGCAGAGGTATTGTTGCTTATGCGCCACGATCACCCGGATTTCAAGCATATTGCAGACCAGCTTCAGTTAGAGCGGTTGCCGCTGCCTGAATATCTCGATATCTGGAAAGTAAAGACGAAAGGCTTTACCTTCGTGTGGCTCGATAAAACATTTACTCAGGCACCCCAATGAAGCAAAGCCTACGATTGGGCTTCTATGCAACCGACGCCGCAAAAAAGCTCGATCCGAAATGGAAAAAGCTTGAACCGCTCGCGAAAGAAGCAGCAAGATGTGTGCTTCGCGAAGAGCTTGAGGAGGTCGGAAAACTAACGCTCAATGTCGTCCTAAATTCCGATGAAGAGTTACGGGAGTTAAACATCCGCTCGCTCAATCATGACTACTATACCGACATTATTACCTTCGAAATAGATCATGACGAGCATATGCTAAGTGCTGAATTATATATAAGTTTTGAAAGGGCACAAGAAAATGCCCGTAGGTTCAAGGTCTCATTTCGGAACGAACTCGCTCGCTTAGTCATTCACGGTATGCTCCATCTTGCCGGCTATGGCGATAAGCTTGCGGCCGACAAGAAACGAATGCGTCGGAGGGAGCGTTGTTTTTTACAGTGTGTACAAAAGGTTATTTCTATCGAATAATTTTTACAGGATCGTTTTAATGAAAACTGAAGGTTCGAATTCCAGGTCGGAGCGTGACCTGGGCCGAGTGATGGAGATAGTGTTCTATCTCGCTGGCGAAATGCGCCGCAATAAGCAGCTTGCCGATATCGATCTTTCCAAACTTACTGCCCGCGGATTTAGCGAAAGTGAAGTCTCGACTGCCTTTACCTGGCTTGTCGATAAGATCATGGTTGCCGGTATTCAAGCAGAGCTTTCTCCGGTTGCGGGTGAACGTCCGTTCGATACAAAAGGCCGCGAGCCGTTCCGCATGTTTAATGAAATGGAGCTCGTCATGCTCGAGCCAGAGGCAAGAGGATATTTGATCCAGCTTCGTGAGCTTGGGTTGCTTAAAGATAGTGAAATGGAAGTTCTTGTTGATCGGCTCTGGATGCTTGGTGCTCAGAACATTTCACTTGAGGAAGTCCGCGACTTTGCCGGCCGAATCATTTTCGATTTTAACGATGCTACTCGCCCCGGAAGCAGAATGATGCTTTCGTTTGCCGATCGGGTACAGTAACAATTTCGTATATTTACAACTTGAGTTTGCGCGAGTGTTACTATTGGTAATACTCGCGCTTCGTGTTTTATGAGGGAGTGGTGGTTTGTAGCGTCACACGGAAGTATGACTCTACGGTACGAGGAACCCCTCTATTGTTTTATTGAAATATGGCAAAATCGTTAGTCATAGTGGAATCGCCAGCTAAGGCGAAGACTATTAATAAGTATCTTGGCTCGGGCTACCAGGTCGAAGCCTCCATTGGTCATATCAAAGATCTCCCGAAATCCAAGCTTGGCGTGGATGTTGATCATGATTATGTCCCGCAGTACATTACTGTAAAAGGAAAAAAGGAATTACTGACGCGCTTAAAAACGCTGGCCTCAAAAGCAAAAGATGTCTATCTCGCGACCGATCCTGACCGCGAAGGAGAAGCGATCGCCTTTCATATCATGAACGAGATCGCTGAAAAGAATGCCAATATCAAACGAGTCCTCTTTACCGAAATAACTAAAGGCGGTATCAAAGAAGCGATGCAGCATCCGCGTGAAGTGGATACTGCATTGTTCGAAGCGCAGCAGGCTCGCCGCGTAATGGATCGTATCATCGGTTACCAGGTTTCGCCGATCCTCTGGAAAGCATTTGTCAGCGAGAAGATGCGCACCGAGTCGCTTT
>DASTAO010000177.1:0-4242 GCA_035712525.1 Kapaibacterium sp. (SeqCode) | reverse complement strand
GATCGATGTTAATGCGGTCGTCATAAAAACTGGAAATACCGAGTAGTGAGATTTGATTTAGATCGGCAGGAACATTAGCTGTTTGTTTTCTGGCAATGATATGCGATGCTCGCCCTTTATCTTTATCGTAATATCCATTCGAGTAGGTTTCAAAGATCGAGAGCAGCGTCGTATCGTTCGATTCGATCTTCTGGACGTTTATTCTCGAATAGACATCGCAGATATAATTAATGATCTGCGGCTGCCATTTCATTTTCTCGTCGATAGCCCGATGCATGATCCGCCGAGCTTCCTTGCGGCTGGCATCGGCAGAGATGGTGATCTCGCTTGCTTGTAACGGTGATACTTTCAGAGTAAAATCGCGAATCTCTGACTTGCTTACTTTCACATGGATCGTATCGGTCTTATACCCAAGCGAGCTTATCCGAATTCTATACTCCTGCTCGGCGTCGAGTTCAAGCAAGTATGAACCAAGTTTATTTGAACGAGCTCCTCGGCTTGTGCCGAGAATGGAAAGCGATGCTCCGGGAATTGTCTCATGGGTATCGGAAGCAATTATGCGCCCTGTCAGTTTGACTTTCGCAGGCTGGGCAATGCCCAGTACCGGAAGAATCACAAGGACAATGAAAACTTGGTAGCGAAGGTGCATAGTGCAAGAGAATTCAGTATCGATACATACAATCGGTAGTACAATAGAAATAGATAACGTAACCGATGAAAGTTAGTACCATTAAAAATCTGTCATACTAGTACGGTTTTAGAGTATATTGTTACCCCAAACGACAAGCACCTATTATGCGGCCGCCAAGACATTTAATTCGCGATAAAACGCATCTCGATACCACGAAAGAATTCTTCGACCGGGAATTCGGCTGGGTTAAACGGCTTGATACACCCTGCCCAAAATGCAAGCATAAAGACACGATGGCACTACTGGAGGATCAAGGATTTATCGGCTGCACCCATTGCTCTTATATCGAATTAGTCGAGGGGCATCAGTTCATCGCTGGTGGATACAGCGAAGCGAGAAAAATACTGGAATCGCTCTATAAAGAATCGAGAGTCGAAAAACCGTATCTGGCAAGATTCATCCCAATGAATTTCAAACGAAATTAATTATCGAGGCTTGATCGGTATCCAGATATCTTCTTCAGAATCAGGGTCGTCGTTTTTGTACTTATCTGTTAGTATCTCAAAATGTGGCCTGTCATCAAGGAGATATTCCGATTTCGGCAGCCACTCGCGATGAATGTATTGAAAGTCCGGCCCAGCTGCTGCGGGAGCACCTTTATAATGAAAGACGGCATAGAGCCCGCTCGGAATGATAAACGATTCCATACCTTCGGGAATGCTAGCGACCTCGGTCACTTCTTTTGCTGCCCATTTTTCAAATGAAACATTAAGATCGAACTGGCTAAAGAATCCGGCCGGATAAATTTGCATCGAAACGAAATTGGTGCTGATAGCATTAGCAACTTCATTTCGTCGAGGTATAAAGCTCTGCCAGAGTTCACGGGTTTTGTTATCGGCAAAGGTCATTGCAAGTCGTTTGCCAATCAATTTTATTTTGGGAGACATTTGTATTTGTACAGTCTTTTCAAGCATATATTTAAATGCGAATAAAATTAATATTTCACAATTTTTTGATTAGTAGTCTCACTTCCGCAACGTACTTTCACAATATAAAAGCCGCTCGGTAATTGATTAAGATCAAGATTCATTTCACGGTTGCCAATCGAAATATTGTTATCTGTTGTTTCGAAAACCGTTTGGCCGAGAAAATTGATCACCTTAATGGATGCCGCATTAGTGCCTAAGGCAACATACTTTATGGTCACCATAGCGGTCGCCGGATTCGGGGAAACCACTATGTTGCTTTGAAAATCGGGAAGGGGTATGACTGTTGCCGTTGGGTTAGAAAGTTTGACTAACCATCCATCCGCACCGTTATGCGATCCAATAACATATCCATCTGGCCTTACCGTCCCCCCAAGGAGTATTCCACCATCGCTTGTAATTTCCAGAGAATTACAATGATCATTTTTAAACGATCCTGTCAGTGTTGTCCAGATGATCTTTCCTGTAATACTAAGTTTAGCAAGGGCAATAGCATAAGCAGTATTACCTGGAAAGGGATTGCCAAAATCCCCATCTCTCGAACTAGAATTGCCAGCTATAATTATGCCAGTATCAGTACTATCCTTTCGTTGAATACACCAGACAGGTTCGGCCACCGATCCTGAGCTTTCAAGTCCCGAACCGCCGACGCTGCGTTCCCAAGCGAGGGTTCCATCAACGCTGAGTTTTATACACCAAAAATCTCCATTGCCATGATTCATAAAAACTTCTCCATCGCTTGAGGAAGTATGGCCAGCTACAAAATAACCTCCATCGGTAGTTTGTATGATACTATTTCCTTGATCGTTCAAACTACCACCATACCATTTAAGCCATTGTGGTTTTCCCATAAGATCGAGTTTATACACCCACAAGTCTTGTCCTCCATATCCTACACTATCCGGAGCACCCGAACCAGTGATAATGATACCATTTTCAGTTGTAATATCCATTCCATACGGTTCGTTATTATTCAATGAAGGATCAAGTCGTCGTTGCCACTTCATTCGTCCCATAGTATCGAGCTTTACAAGCCAAACTTCTCCGGATGATATTTCGCCGAGATCACCGTCACTCGAATTGGTCTGTGCTAAAAAAATGAGACTACTATCTTTGGTTTCGGCAATGACTCGAGGGATTTCTTCCTGCGAGCCACCAAAACATTTTTGCCAGTTGATATCTCCTGCTGCGCTCAATTTAACGAGCCAGACATCGATACTACCATGTACGGGAGTTATTATGGAATCAGTATCATCACGGGATCCTAAGATAATATAGGAACCATCTGAAAGTTGCTTGATCGAATAAGGAATTCCGCCTGGGATCACCCGCTGCCATTCAATGTCCCGCGTTGAATTGAGTTTTACGATCCAGGTATCTCCATTATGGCTCCTGGTCCCAGTTAGATCGCCATCGGTAGAGATGGTTTTCAATAGACAGATATATCCCCCGTCTTGTGTTTGAGTTGCCGATAACCTGACATCATCTTTGCTACCCCCTAAGCATCGCTGCCATTCGATCGTAGGCTGAGCGAAAACTACACTACTCACGAGGATCATTATTAAAGTAAGACCAGCCATTCGTTTCATATCTATTCCTTTCGAAGGGTTTATTCAAATATACGAATTATCCCAGGAATCCCCCAAATCCCAAAAATCCCAGTTCAGACGTTTTTCATTGTAACTTTGTTATCACATTTGATAGGCACCAATATCTATCTCGATGCCCCCAAAAGACGCCGCCGATACCGCGAAAGCAACTGAAAAACAAACGCCGCTGATGAAGCAATATTCGTCCGTAAAGGCGCGCTATCCCGATACGGTGCTGTTCTTTCGCATGGGTGATTTTTTCGAAACCTTCGGAGAAGATGCCATCACAACTTCCCGCGTTACCGGTATCACCCTCACCAAACGAAATAACGGTGCTGCCGGCGATATTGAGCTTGCTGGCTTTCCGCATCATCAGCTCGATAATTATTTGCCGAAGATGATTCGAGCCGGATACCGGGTTGCTGTCTGCGAACAGCTTGAAGATCCGAAGCGGGCAAAGGGGATTGTTAAACGCGATGTTGTTGAAGTCGTCACTCCGGGCGTTCAACTTTCCGAGAAAATGCTCGAGACAGGGCGCAACACTTATGTCGGTGCGATGGCACAAGCATCCGATCGAGTCGGTATTGCCTTCGCCGATGTCTCGACCGGAGAATTTTATGCCGGAGAACTCCGCTCTACCGAACTACCAGAGCATCTTGCCTCGCTTGGGCTTCGAGAGTTACTCGTCTCACGACGCGACAAAAATCAGATCGAGACCTCCGCAGCATATTTATCCCTCGAGGAAAAGCCCCTCCTCACCTTTCGCGAGGAATGGGCATTTCAATATGATACTGCACATAAATTATTACTTGATCATTTCGAGACAACGAGTTTAAAAGGCTTCGGCATTGAAGACCTGCATCTTGCTACAACTGCTGCCGGTGTGGTGCTTGATTATTTGCGTGAGACTCGTAGTGCTACTACGCTCTCGCACGTCAGGGGTATTTCGCAGTTTAATACTTCGAAGTCCCTTGTTCTCGATCAGGCAACGCGCCGTAATCTTGAAATTTTCTTTTCCTTCGATGGAAATGAGCAG
>DASTAO010000176.1:0-6721 GCA_035712525.1 Kapaibacterium sp. (SeqCode) | reverse complement strand
ATGGTTGATCTATGCTGTGATGAATCGACCGCGCCATTTTATAATGGCCACGACTTCAAACGTGTCGTTGGAATGATAAAGCGTAACTACAATAAACAATCTGGTGTATGAGAGGGCATATCTTATTCATAGCCACCATCTTTCTCTATGGCTCGATAGCCTATGCTCAATATGATCGGCAAGATAGGGATTACAGCAAGCCCTTTGAGGTGGTGGAGTATCCTGTACACCGATTATCAGCTGACAGCGTTTGTAAGATTGTCAACGATACGATGTCCGATTTTTATGGCGATATTATTATCGAGTCTTCTCGCGATATTGCTTATAGATATCGTGGAGTATGGTATGAATGTAGCGATATCAGTGATGATTTTAGAAGTGGAAGCGATTATGATGTGACCTACTCCACTGCCGATATTGATCTTGATGGGACGAGCGAGTTACTCATTAAATTTACATTGCGTCAGTACGGATCTGGCGGAGGCACGACAAATTTTTATGCCACAATCTATAAGTTCGATACGGTAGCCCGTAAGATATTCGATGCAGACATTGGGGGTGCCGATGAAATGTTTGGTAGGGAGTATAATAATGGTGCCTATTACTATTTAGTATGCCAACAAGATCTGATCTTCAAAAAAGGACAATTCGTAGTATTGCCCGCTAGCGATAAAGATTCGTTTCATGGAGGGATGCGAATTAAGAGGGAAAAATGTGATAACACCGTCCCACCGGGTGAATATAAATTTATCAACGGCGAATTAACACTGATCTCTAAGAGGAAACAGACCATAAAAAGACGAACTAAAAAATGAAGCATATAAGTGTGATTTTATTTGTCCTGGCTTTTATTGCCTCTGCTCATGGGCAGGATGAGTTGAGCAAGACATCGGCATATTTAGAGAAGATCCGAAAGAACGAATCTCAGTTACAAGCATTCTTTCATCAAATGCCGAAAGGCGGCGATCTGCATCATCACTTCTCTGGTGCAGTGTATGCCGAGACGTTTTTCGATACGGCAGTTGGTAAGCATTACTTGCTCGATACAAGTGCTCTTGTTGTTTATCCGCCAGGAACACCGACCGGTGGGGTAAGATCCATAGTTGCCTTCGACTCAATGTCTAATGGTAAGCGATCTTATTTTAAAGATAGGCTTATCCGGTTGTGGTCAGTAAAAGATTTTAGCCCATGCGATGGAGCAAGCGATGCCCACTTCTTCGCAACGTTCGGTCTGTTTGGTCCGACGATCGCAGGCAGCGAAGCGGCGATGCTTCAGGAGATCAAGCAGCGAGCAATAGCAGAGCATACCGATTACATCGAGACCATGTTCATGCGGCCCTCATTGAATTATAAGGATCAGTCGGTGCTAGCGTATCTTACAAAGTATAATCCCTTGTTGGCGCAGGCAGAAGCAAAGCATGATACGACAAAGGTATGGAGTCTCTTTAATGAAATGTATAGAGTGCTGCATGATTCTCTCGGTGTATTAAAACTTGCCGAAGCTCATCATGCAAGATTAGTTGCTATTCGAAATGCCGCTGCACTTCCTAACGGAAAAGATTCGCTGATTGCCATCAGATTTCTAAATTATGTGACTCGTGCTTCGACACCGGCAGATGTATTCGCACAATTATATATCTCGTTTGCATCGTGCGACATGGATAGCCTTGTGATGGGTGTCAATATCGTTGCACCAGAAAACTCGGACGTTTCGATGAATGATTACTGGCTCCATATGAGGATGTTTAGGATATTTGGATCGAGATTCACCAATGTCCATATTTCAACGCACGCCGGTGAACTTGTGCTTGGAATGGTAAAGCCTGAAGACCTTACGTTTCATATTACCGATGCTGTTAGAATTGCCCATGCCGAACGGATCGGGCATGGTGTAGACATCGCCTATGAACATAATGTCTATGGCATTCTTGAAGAGATGAGGACTCGTAAAACAGCGGTCGAGATTAATCTAACCAGTAACGAATTTATTCTCGGCGTAAAAGGAGCGGAGCATCCGATCAATCTATATCATTCGTTTGGTGTACCAATCGTGATTAGTACCGATGATCCGGGCGTGTTGCGAAGCGATCATAGCGGTGAGTTCGTTAAACTGGCAAGCCGTTATCCAAATTTTACCTATCTCGACATAAAACAATTCGTTTATAATAGCATCGAATATAGTTTTATGAAAGAGAGCGATAAAAGCAAACTCAAAAATAGATTGGACCGCGAGTTTGAGTTGTTTGAAGAGCAGATCAGTTCGCTATGATGGTTACTCACGTAACCATTTTATCATGGTTGGAAAATCTTCCGAAGTAGTAAGGCCGATCCATTGCAATGCCGGCAGTCCAATGACCGTATTATTTTTGAACATCCCCAGAAGCCATTCGGACTCACCTTTATAGCCATCGGGATGAAAGACGATAGTCGGGTCAATGCCAATATGAAGTGCCGCTGCATAGGACCATGGGATAGCCATTTGTTCGCCGGCTAACTTGAGATCCTCCTTCGGATCGAGAGCGCCATTCATCGAACAACGAATATCAGGTGGCACAACAGCTAAATGTCCTGCTTCGTGAAGCAGATCGCCGGGATATAAAAGCTTTTGTGTATCGATGATAAGTCCGCCATTACTGATCGCAATACCCGGAAGAACCGTGTCGCCTTCAAAGGCCGCGATAGTAACTTCGATCCCGATCGAACGAATGAAGTCGATTATTTTATCCGTGGTTTCATTCATTGGTGTCTTCTAATTGTCGAATGATCTCAATAGCGGCTGGTGTATTGAGTTCGCGGAGAGCATTGATCATATTTTCTTTGTCGGCTTCAGTTCGTATCGATTTCATTCCAGTATTCTGCGAGTCAGTTGTTTGTGGGAAGAATGATCGGAGCCAGTCACTTACCTTACAATCGATGACTAAATGGATCCGATCTTCCGTCCCTCGATTGGCTACACTATGCGTCAGCGAGGCATTAACGTACCAACATTCGCCTTCTTTCATCTCTAAGCGTTCACCATCGCTTATGAACTCAACAAGTTCACTTGTCCGTACCGGAATATGTAGCCGCACTTCGCCGTCTTCGAATGAAAGGGTATGATCGCGATGCGGCTTGATCACTGTTCCAGGCTCCATCCGTAAAAAACGAACCGATAGCATTGGACAGTGAAAGCTTTCAATGACCGTTTGGATATACTCGCATGATTGCAATAACAGTGTATCGCTATAATCTTTCGTCGCAGAAGGATCTGGATAGATACTCGATGCATCACCTCCGGGTGCTCGTAAAGCGAGGCCGCTCCAGTTGCCGGTATAATTGCTAGTATTGAAATGAGCTATCCAATTCGATTGTAGCACTTGGTCAAGATCGCTCTGCAATCTCTCGGTATCAAAGACAAACGGAAGTCTAAAACTCTGTATCATTTGCTCATTCAAAACATAAAATAGGAATATAGTGTCCGCTATGTAAATTTATGCTTATTTTTGAGTACTCACAATTTGAGTAGGAGGGAGGAGGTAGCTAATGGATGCCTTGAAACGGCGAGTATTATACTCGCTATTAGCACTTGTCCTCGCTAAAGCAGTTTTTATTTTTATTCCTGTCCCGATCCTTTGGGGTATTAATCTTTGGGAATATTTTCCAAAGCCGGCTGCTATCGCAGTAACGATACTGTGCCTTGTGTCGATTATTTGGGGTTTAGGTTCAAGCCAGCCATCAACACGAACAGTCCCTCCACGACAGCTCTCATCTCAGAATTTTTCTCTGATACTGTTTTGCTTTGCCGCGCTTTGCGGAGTGTTCTTTGCTTCGGTCACGGTTGCATGGCCGTTTCTTGGTGATGGCTCGGTATTCGCCGGGTATCTCTTTAATTTTCAAGGCTATGGGAAAATGTCTGTATGGCGGACCGAAGCGCCCACGATGTATTCGCTCTATGGGATATATTATCTAAAAGAATTACTAACCGGCTCCTCAACTATTTTCTATCCGTTCGTTGTGCTCGGGACGGTAAGCGGAGTGCTATTCGTGATAACAGCAATTCGGTTTGCTCGAAGCTTTGGCTCTGGAGTATGGATGCGAGCAATGATCATCGGCATGCTCATTGCCGCCGGAGGGACGATCTTCTTCTTCGGGTATATTGAAAATTATCCATTACAATATGCTTTTGTATTACTCTATTGTTATTCAGCCTACCGGTATCTTCAGAACAAAACTGGAATACTTCTTCCGACAATGTTACTGGCGGTTTGTATTGCGTTGCATCTTCAAAATTTACTACTGCTGCCTTCACTTTTATTACTATGGAGTCTTCGCAATTCAGAACATCGGCAAGCCGATGATAAGCAGCGATTTGTTAAGAAAATAATTCTGGTCAGTGTGCCAGCAATGATAGTGCTGTATGTGTATTCTCAATTATATCCGGTAGCCTCAAGCCTTACAGCTCCGGGAAATCCATTCATATCTGCATTCCCATCTGAGGGCTTCAAATACAGTTTATTCTCTTCGCAGCATTTGATCGATATTGTTAATGAGCATCTATTGATTGCAGCGATTCCGGTAGTTATTCTTATTTCACTAGTCTTAACCAAGACAAAGATCAAGTGGCAAGACCCCTTTCTTCTTTTTTTAGCAGTAAATCTTTTTTATCATGAAGCTTTTTTGATCGGGGGGAATGTCCTGTTTGGTATGGCAAGGGATTGGGATGTCTTTGCCTCGCTTGGTATAACGCTTGCTCTTATGGTAGCAGTGATCTTCAAAGACCAGTCGAAACGATATTCTCTGCGATTTGCCATTCCGGTGTTAGTTGTTGCGTTCTCAACGGCAGTAGTTTGGGTTACCGTCAATACAAGTACGGCTGCTGCAACAAAACGCTACGAGGATATCCTTGATATCTATACTCCGAAGATCGAGAAACTGAATGCCCTTTTTGGATATGAAAATATCCGAAAATATTATTGGGGTGTAAACAAAGATGCTGAAATTCGAATCGAGCGAAAGATGACTGAACTCTTGCCGCGGCCTACTGAAGTAGCATACGCGATCTCAGCCGCGTCCGATCATGGGAAGCTATTCTCACCTGAAGCAATTGATGATCTTCAGGCGATCGTTACAACCCTCGGATCGATCAAGGAAGATTCTATACTTTCTAAAGAATATTTTAATGGTATCAGATTAGGGAAAGGACATGACGCCCAGAGCACGACATTAGGAGAGTTCTTCGAAGATGGGATAGTGCTGCTGTACGATGAATTCCAAAAGATAAGTCTTACCGAAGCGCTGGAAAGAACCGATCGATTTATTTCAGCTCACAGAAATAGTGCTTATGGCTATGAGCTACGGGGACGTTTGATGCTTAAGTATGCTAAACAGATCGAAGAGTCGGTACCATACTTTTTACGGTCAGCGGCAATTGATTCGATGCGACCGCGTTCGTATTATTTTCTTGGTATAGCAACGGAAACCATGAAGAAATCTGATACGGCAAATATATACTTTAATCGGATGCTTGATCTTGACTCAACCTGGCCCGGGGGACTTTCGATATATTTGCGGTTTCTCGAACAGCATGCAACACAAACATTCGCCCGTGCAGGCATAACGCGTTTACACAGTGCTCTTACATCTCTTGCGGCCGCTCCTGCGGAATCTTCGACCAAATTACATACTCGTGAATATGAAGCGCTACACTCGTTAGCGAAGCAACTCCTTACCCGAGCAGAAAAACTCTACTCCTGGATGAATCAGAGATAATAGATCAGCAGAGTGAAGGAGCCTTCGAGATCCAGGCTAAGTACGGCGGCAACGGTACCGTTGCTAAATGTTAGGTCGCCGGTTGGATCTTTTTGTGGCCTACCAAGACATTGTTGCAATTCTTTTTTCGCTTGGTTAAAAGCGCTAAACGAAGGTTTTTCCGGCTCCCATTTTATGTTGCCGAATTGATGATCGGTGCTTTGATTAAGGCTCAAGGTCCCATCAATACCGAAGAATTTTGTTTCGGCAGCTATCACTATACCACGGTCAGAGAGTTGTGGCTTTGTTTGCGGATACGTCTTTAAAATAAGTGAGTCAATTCGGTCCTTATTTTTTAAGGACGTGATCAACGAACCGGGAGTCAGTTTGCTCGTTTGTGCAGCCGAAACGCCACAAAACAGCAATATAGATATAATTACGCAAGTTAATTTCATAAGTATGTTGATAAAGGTATAGCAAATATACGGCTTTAAAAAGGCAGCTCCAAATTGTCAAAATATGGGTCTAATTGGCTAAAATTGGTCAGATTAAGGATGTTTTAAGCTATGTTGATCGGTGCGTCTTCAATTTTTTGCCACAATCTTAAAAGTATGGAGCGGTGCTCGATTTTACTGTATTTTTGAAGTTCTGATTATCTCACTTATTGAATGTTAGACGATTCGATCGGACGCGGAGAACGCCAAGCCAGGGCTTTAGTAGCCTTTGTGATCGTCATCGAGGCTATCTGGATATTCCTTCATAAATATCTCCCGCTCGATGCGACATTATGGAGTTTGCAGGCCGATGCGATCCGGCTTCATATCGGTGGCGGGACTAATGATGGCTTGCGGCTTGTACCATTGCCTGCAGCAAATGTCCTTATACCCTTAGTCTCGGGATTGCTCTCGTTCTTTTTTAGCGGAGAGATCGTTGTTCGATTACTGATCGTTCTGATCGGTTTTGTGGGCAGGGGCTTTGCCATGCTTTCAATGCT